>JAJYZE010000216.1 GCA_021800195.1 Acidobacteriota bacterium | reverse complement strand
GCCGGAGACGGAGACCTCAGCCCTGGGGGTCAGGTGTATCGCCTCTTTCGGCGGCGGGTTGGGCGGTGACGGTCAATACTACGTTTACAGGTAGGCCCTTATGCCGCCGTCAATCCTGCCGGAGCGGCCGGAGACAAGAAAGATCCGCCTGTTGCCGCATCAGACGGTCAAAACCGAAGGTCCATTTGGGAGGCTCTTTGCAACTTGTCGGCAGGTTCCGTCTTCCGGCTCTACTTTGTGCGCTTGCCGTGTTTGTTTGCGTCCTGATTAGCCGCCCCTATGCCGGTATGGGTGTCAGCGACGACGGCACATATATCCTCATGGCACAACACCTGGCCGCGACCGGTCGTATTGCCTACAACGGTTGGGCGACGGCGATGCTGGGATGGCAACTCTACCTCGGCGCAGCCTTCGTAAAGCTCTTCGGCCTCTCGTTCACCGTCGTGCGCATGAGCACCCTGCTGGTGGCGGTTCTGACGGCCTTCGTTCTTCAGCGCACGCTGGTGCTTGCCGGTATCAACGAACGTAACGCCACGCTCGCAACCCTGGCCCTCGTGCTCTCCCCGCTTTACCTGATGCTTACCGTCACATATCTGAGCGATATCTTCGGGCTCTTCGCCGTTGTGGCCTGCCTCTACGCCTGCCTGCGCGGCCTGCAGTCCCGCGCGGACGGGGCCGCCATCGCCTGGCTCTGCCTTGCCGTTGTGGCAAACGCACTCTGCGGCACGGCTCGTCAGATTGCGTGGTTGGGCATCCTGGTGATGGTCCCCTCGGCACTGTTTTTGTTGCGGCTCCGCCGACGCGTCCTGGCCGCAGGCCTGGCGGCCACTGTGGCAGGGGCGGCCTTCATCGTTGCCTGCATGCAATGGTTCCAGCGCCAGCCCTATTCCGTCCCCGAACACCTGGCCGCACACGCTGGACGAGAGTTCGAGATTCTATCGAGCTTCTTCCATGCCTTCTTGACCGTGCCCCTCCTGTTGCTCCCAATTGTGGTCCTCTTCGTTCCCGAGCTGCGCAGGAATATCCGCCGATCCATCCATGCGACCTTCGCGACAAGCCTCGGCTGCATCCTGATACTGCTGGTCCTCCACCGGATGCATGCTCAGGCCCGCCCTGTGCTGGAGCCATACCTGCAGGATTGGCTGATCCCGTACGGATTCGGAGACACAGATCTCCAGGGCCGGGTTCCGATCTTTCTTGGCCTCAGTACGCGCCTGATCTTGACTGTTGCGTCGCTGGGCGGGATGCTTGGGCTCATCGAATCAATCTTTCATCCCCGGCAGGCTCGGCTGGAGCCGAACCGGCCCCAGGCCCTCCCTTGGGAGCATCTCTGCGTCCTTCTGGCTCCGTTCATCGTCGCTTACACCCTGATTCTGATTCCTCGGGCCAGTTCCGCCCACGGAATCTATGGCCGCTATCTCCTGGAGCCGGTGGCTGCCGCGCTGCCCTGGGTGGTCCGTCGCTACCAGGATCGGATCCGGGTCCAACTGCCGACCGCAACTCTTTTCCTGGTCGCGATTGTAGCGATCTACAGCGTGGTGATCGTCCACGACAGATTCGCCTTTTACCGTGCTCGCGTGGTTCTCGCCGCTGAGATGCGCGCCGGCGGTGTTCCGGACACCTCAGTGGAGTACGGTTGGGAGTATGACTTTGTGACGGAACTCCGACATGCGAGCCATATCAACGAGCCCCTTATCGTGACGCCGGCGGACGCCTACACGCCCCGCGCGCCGTCTACCGCCGACGCCTGTCCCAAATCTTGGGAGTTCGATATGGTCCCAGACGTCCGACCGGTCTACACTGTTTCCTTCGACCCGAACGCCTGCGCCGGCCCCGCTCCCTTTGCGCCCGTACATTACTCCCGCTGGCCGTACCGAAAGCCAGGGACGCTTTACGTGGTGCGCTGTGTCCGCCGTGCTGAGCTGCCGGCAGGAATGCCATGACACGCAAGTGATCGCAGGGCAGAGGCTTGCAACGGAACGGAAAGGGACGAGAGCAGCGCCCATAGGGTTCAGGCCAGTGAGATCTTCCGTCGGCTTGCTATCCTTGAAGCGATGTCGGCGACTCGCAAACCAGCCCCCTCCGCAGCTCCGCCCAGGCGTTTCCTTTGCATTCACGGTCACTTCTACCAGCCGCCGCGCGAGAATCCGTGGCTGGAGACGGTGGAGTTGCAGGAGTCGGCCGCGCCCTACCACGACTGGAATGAGCGCATTACGGCGGAGTGCTACGCCCCCAACGGGGCCTCGCGGATCGTGAACCAGCAGCGCCAGATCATCCGCATCGTGAACAATTACGCGCGCATGAGCTTCAACTTTGGCCCCACGCTGCTGAGCTGGCTGGAGGGGTTCGCTCCCCGGACCTACCGGATGATCCTGGACGCCGACCAGGCCAGCACTGCGCTCTACTCCCACCACGGTTCTGCTCTGGCCCAGGTGTACAACCATGTGATTCTGCCCCTGGCCTCCGAGAGGGATGCGCGCACCCAGATCCGCTGGGGCATCGCCGACTTTGAGCACCGCTTTGGCCGCAAGCCGGAGGGGATGTGGCTGGCTGAGACCGCCGTCTCCCGCTTGGCGCTGGATCTGCTGGCCCAGGAGGGCATCCGCTTCACCATCCTGGCGCCGCACCAGTGCGCGCGGGTACGCAGGCTGGCAGAGGCTGCGCCGGAGGCTAGGCCGGCGGACGCGGAGCGCGCAGGGGATTCCAGGGGGGACCAAGCGAGCGCTGAGCACGCAAGCTCACTCGAAGAGCCCTGGACAGAGACCCCCAACGCCACCGTAGACCCCACCCGTCCGTACCGCGTGACGCTGGATGCGGGCCGCTCCATTGCGGTGTTCTTCTACGATGGCCCAGCCTCCCGCGCCATCGCCTTTGAGGGCCTGCTGAACGATGGGGAAAGCTTTGCGCGGCGGCTCATGGCCGGCTTCCACGCCGAAGATCCCGGCGGCGCGCCGCAACTGGTGCATGTGGCCACCGACGGCGAGTCTTACGGTCACCATCACCACTACGGCGAGATGGCCCTGAGCTACGCGCTGCACTGGATCCGGGAGAACCAGCAGGCGAGGCTGACCAACTATGGCGAGTTCCTGGAGAACTTTCCGCCGGCCTGGGAGGCAGAGGTAGCCGAGAACACCTCCTGGTCTTGCAGCCACGGGGTAGAGCGCTGGCGCTCCGATTGCGGGTGCAACGGAGGAAGGGCGGGCTGGAATCAGCGCTGGCGCGCGCCCCTGCGCGAGGCGCTGGATCTGCTGCGGGACCTCACCGCTCCGCTGGCCGAGGCTGTAGCCAAGCCGCTGTTCAAGGATCTTTGGGCCGCCCGGGATGCCTACATTCATGTGATTCTGGACCGTTCCTCTGACAACCTGGATCGCTTCTTCACAGCGCAGGCCACTCATGTCCTGAGTCCTGAGGAGCGCATCACCGCTCTGGAGCTGCTGGAGCTGGAGCGCCATACCCAGTTGATGTACACCTCCTGCGGGTGGTTCTTTGACGATATCTCCGGCATAGAAACGGTGCAGATCATGGCCTACGCCGGCCGGGTGATTCAGTTGGCCCACCGGCTCTTCGCCGATCCTGCGCTGTACTCGGCCACCGAAACTCCCATCCGTTCCCCCCACCAGATGGAGGCGGAGTTTTTGCGCATCCTGGCGCGGGCCCAGAGCAACGATCCGGCCGCGGGCGACGGCGCAGACGTCTATCGCCGCTTTGTCAACGCGGGCCGGCTGGATCTGGAGAGCGTGGGCGCGCACTACGCCATCAGCTCGATCTTCCGTAGTTATCCGGACGCGGGACAGATCTTCTGCTTCGACGTCCGCCGCCACGACTACGACGTGTTTACCTCCGGCCGCGGGCGCTTTGCCTTCGGGCGGGCGACCCTGTGCTCACAGATCACCGAGGAGTGCGAAGAGATCTGCTTCGCCGTGCTCCACCTGGGCGACCAGAATCTTTCGGCAGCGGTGAGGCGCTTCCGCCCGGAGGAGATGGAGGCCTGGAGGAACTTTGTGGCCAACGCGGCGGGGGCCGTCCGGGGCGCGAATATTCCCGAGCTAGTGCGCCTGCTGGACACCTACTTCGCCTCCGCCCTTTACTCGCTGACCTCGCTGTTTGCCGACGAGCAGCGGCGGATCCTGCAGGTGCTTCTCAACCAGACGCTCTCCGAGGTGGAGGATTCGCTGATCCGCATCTACGACGAGCACTCCACGCTGCTGGACTTTCTCTCCGAAGCCAAGGTGGCCGCTCCGGAGGCGCTGGCGATCACCGCGCGCTTCGCCATCAACGCGGGGCTGCGCCGCGCGCTGGAGGAGGAGACCTTTAACTCCGCCGAGATCGCCCGCCTGCTGCGCCGCGCCGAGGTGGACCACGTCGCGTTGGACAACAACCTGCTGAGCTACACCGCTGACCGGCGCATGAAGCGCGCCATGGTCCGGCTGGAGGCGGCCGCGGAGCAGCAGTCACCGCAGAACCTGGCCATCCTGCATGAGACCCTGGCCATTGCCGAGAGCTTGCGCACCCTGCCCATGGAGATCAACCTCTGGCAGGCGCAGAATATCTGGAACGACCTTCTGCGCCGCTCCGACGCCGCCTACTGGTCTCGGGAGTGGCGCGAGGGCTTCCGCAAGGTCGGTGCCGCCCTGAACATCGCCGTGGATGAACTGGTGACTGGCCATGGCGCGCGCGCCTTCTGAACCGGTTCGGAGACAAATCGCGCCTGGCAACACCGATTTTGCGTGGGATATGACAAAAGTCACATGATTTTTAATCAAAGGTCTATAGTACACTCTTCCAGTTGGGCTACGTAGAGCGGTATATGCCCACCAGTCTTTTCAGACTGCAAGGCCGCGAGGATGGAACCATCCAACGCTGAGCGCCGTCGCTGAAGGCAGCGGCGGCGCGGCCTTTCCTGAGAGTGGCAGTTCCTGCGCTAGCGGGGAAGTTCCGGCGCGGTTTCTGGGACGGAGCGCGGAAGGCTCCTCGATGTCCCTCCCGGCTGTTTCTCATCGATCGATCATCGCGGCCCCGCTACGCGAACATCTCACTTGCTGCGGCCATCGGACACGTCATGTGCTGACGACAGGTTGATCTTCCAGGAGTGCCCATCTTCCAGGAGTTGCGCAAATGCCGAGCTCTGGGTAGCATCCAAAGCATAGACCGGCCTGCAAAGCAGGTACGGGGAACACCGCAGGTTGAACCAACATTCATCGAACAGGGTTTTAGCTCGTAGATATGGCTCGGTGTGCTAGGTCCGCCAGTCCGGAAAGCCTAAAGAGCCACGGCTGAAGTCCACCGTCTCAGGACGGGTTCACCTGCGCCTTCCTGTACGGCCCAGCGGGTCGGTTCTTTTTTGCCCACGGGCATGCCTCGCTCGGGGCTTATTGTCCTGCGTACCCGGACTCTGCCTCTCCGCGCTTCTTCAGAGGCAAGAAGAAAGAAAGAAGGAAGGCAGAAGGGTGAACGTTCCATTTCGTGCGTCCGAGGCAGGGTTCGAGTCGACGCATCGGACAGGTCTGGCTTTCATGATGCTCCATCTGCCTGGGCTGCGGCTGCCGTGGCACGGGATCTTTGCCGCCATAGGCATGATTGCGGCGTTGTGGCTGAGCCCGAAGACAGCGGAGCGCGTCGGTCTGGCGGCAGAACGTCTGTGGGATGCGGGATTGTTTTTGGTGATGGCCGGCTTTGTGATCTCGCGGATGACGTTGATT
>JAJYZE010000215.1 GCA_021800195.1 Acidobacteriota bacterium | reverse complement strand
CACGCCGAAATAGATCTGCCGGTCAAGCCTGGTCCTTTGGCCCTCACAGAGGCGGCTTGGATCCCCGGCAATCACTCCCAGCGGTTTGTCGAAAGTGACATCACCGGCATTGTGTTTACTGCGAACGGCCAGACGATCTCATGGCAGCGCGATGATGTCAATCTGTACATGTTTCATCTGACCGTTCCGCCTGGAGTAACCACACTCCACGCGCATCTCGACTACATCGCAAACAGCAAGGCAACGACCGAACTGGCCGTTCTGGAGTGGGAAGATCTGATGCTCTACCCGGCCGGCAAGCCGGTCCGTCAGATCGCTATCCAGCCTACCGTGATTGTGCCCCAGGGCTGGAGCATCGCCACCTCGCTGCGGCCAATCTCGCCGTACGATTCGGAGCATCCAGCCGGCAAAACCATTCACTTCGCGGCCACCAACGTGGAGACCCTGGAAGATTCGCCCATCATGGCGGGAGACAACTTCAAGCAGTATCCGCTGAATGCGGCCGCGAGGGGAGTCGCCGATGCTACGGATCTGGGCCAGCAGAAGCCCGTTTTCATGGATGTCTTCGGAGATACGCCCGAGGAAGCGGTGCTGCGTCCCGGCGTGGTTGCCGATCTCGAGCATCTGGTGGCAGAAGCCGCAGCCATGTACAGCTCAACACATTACGAAAGCTACCATTTTCTTCTCACCTTGACGAAGTTTCCACCCTACGGGGGCTTGGAGCACCATGAGTCCTCGGATAACTCACTGCCACCGAGCGCGCTCGCAACCGATGCAGCACTCCAAGTAGGAGGCCCCGTGCTGTCGCATGAGTACACCCATTCCTGGAATGGTAAGTACCGCCGTCCGGCGGGTCTGGCCACCTCCAACTTTGCGGACCCCATGAAAGGTGAACTGCTGTGGGTTTATGAAGGGCTGACGGATTACCTGGGCAACGTGCTCGGGGCGCGCTGCGGCTTCATGACCCAAGCAGATTACCGCTCCTATCTTGCCATGACCGCGGCCGATCTCGACAACACTTCCGGCCGCCGCTGGCGCAGCACTGAGGACACCGCCGTCAGCATCTCTGGCCTGAAAGGCGGAACGGCGTGGGCCAACTGGCGGCGCGGCGCGGATTATTACCCAGAGGGTGACATCGTATGGCTCGACGTGGACACAACGATCCGCAAACTCACCCACGACCGCAAGAATCTGCACGACTTTCTCGCTATTTTTGTCGCTGGCAAAGGCAGCACCCCACCGAAGATCGTACCCTACGGATTCGATGAGCTCGTTGCCGATCTCAACCAGGTTGTTCCCTATGACTGGGCAACCTTCCTTCGCGAGCGCGTCTACACCGTGCAACCGCATGTGAATGTTGAGGGCATTGAGCAGGGAGGATGGAAGCTGGTCTATACCGAACAGCCGAACGAGTACCAAAAGGCCCGGTTCGACGCCTTTGGCCGAGGTCGATCGGGAAGGAACGTCTGGTACTCCCTTGGACTTGACTTGGACAAACAGGGCGCTGTCTCCGACGTTCGCGTCGGCAGCCCAGCAGATGCGGCAAAGCTCAGCCCCGGCGAGAAGATCCTGGCAGTCAACGGGCAAATCTTTACAGACGAGGTGATGAGAGAAGCGGTGCACGCCACCAAAACCGGCGGCGCAATGAACTTGATTGTCGAGAACGACATCCATGTCCGCACGGTGGCTATCGATTATCACGGTGGGGAACGGTACCCCCATCTGGAGCGCATCGAGGGCACGCCGGACTACCTGGACGAAATTACCCAGCCGCTGACCCCACCGCCGCCCGTTCCGAGGGAAAAAGAGAAGTCAACGGACCAGCAATAGCCGCAACGTCCTTTATGCCACTGTCCGGTTCCAGGGAACGAAGGTCATGATTGCGGAATGGATGCAGAGCGGACGGCTTTCTGCGTCTCACCGCGACAGATCCTGGTTGGAATCCTGGTTGGAACAGTTTTGGCTCTTGCTTCTCTGTGCGGCCGCCCCTCTCTGCTGCATGCGGCGCGCGGCTTGTGGGCGTTCGTCCGTAAACCCTGCACCGAATGGAGACCCAGACCTTCTGTCTGCGCAGAGGCACTATACCGGGCCCGGCCTCGACGGCCACTTCCAGTCGCTGAACTCCGTCCGGTCAACTCCGTGCTCGTTCGCATAGCTCACTGAGTCGATGATTTGATTCTTCAACCACTCCTTAGTGTGGGACGCAGCAACTTGCAATCTGGGCACGCGATCGATGACATCAATGGCCAGATTGAAGCGATCAATTTGATTGAGAATCGCCAGTTCCAACGGAGTATTGATGTTTCCCTTCTCCTTGTATCCCCTCACGTGCAGGTTGGCATGGTTGCTGCGGCGATAGGTGAGCTTGTGGATCAGCGAGGGATAGGCGTGGAAGTTGAAGATGATCGGCTTATCCCTGGTGAACAGACTGTCAAACTCACGTTCGGAGAGTCCGTGCGGGTGCTCGGACTCCGGCATCAGGCGGAACAGATCCACCACGTTGACAAAGCGGATCTTCAGATCCGGGCAATGTTCGCGCAGAATCGCGTTGGCGGCCAGGGTCTCAAAGGTCGGAATGTCGCCCGCGCAGGCCAGCACGACGTCTGGTTCAACGCCCTGGTCGTTGCTGGCGAACTCCCAGATCCCCACTCCCTTGGTGCAGTGCTCGATGGCTTTTTCCATAGGCAAATACTGCAGATGCGGCTGCTTATCCGCAACGATCACATTCACATAGTTCGTGGTGCGCAGGCAGTGGTCGACAACACTCAGAAGGCAGTTGGCATCTGGAGGCAGATAGATTCGGGTCACCTCCGGGCTCTTATTGGTGACTAGGTCCAGGAACCCGGGATCCTGATGGGTAAATCCGTTGTGGTCCTGCCGCCAAACCAAAGAGGTGATCAACAAATTCAGCGAAGACACCGGAGCGCGCCATCGCAGTTCCAGTTTGCTCTTCTCCAGCCACTTCGCATGCTGGTTGTACATCGAGTCGATCACATGCACAAACGCCTCGTAGCTGGAGAGGAAGCCGTGGCGTCCGGTCAACAAATAGCCCTCCAACCAACCTTCCAGGGTATGTTCGCTCAGCATTTCCATCACCCGGCCATCGGGCGCCAGCCAGCCGCCATCGTCATCCGAGAGCAGACGATCTTCCAGCCATGTCTTCTGGCTGGTCTCGTAGATGGCATCCAGCTTGTTGGAGGCTGTCTCATCGGGGCCGAAGACCCGGAAGTTCTCTCTGTTCCGGCTCATCACCCCGCCCAGAAACTGCCCCAGTACGTGCGTGGAGGAGATCCGCATCTTGCCAGGCTCGTCCATCTTCACCGCATAGGCGCGAAAGTCCGGCAAGTCCAGCGGTTTGCGCAGCAAGCCTCCATTGGCATGAGGATTGCCGGAGATCCGCCGCGCCCCTTGCGGCGCCATCTCGCGCAATTCCTCTTTAAGCCTGCCGCTCTCATCGAAAAGATCTTCCGGCCGGTAGCTGCGCAGCCAGCGCTCGAGCAGTGCCAGATGTTCGGGATTCGTCTTGGGATCGGCGATGGGCACCTGGTGCGCTCGCCAACTCCCCTCCAGCTTGTGCCCGTCCAGTTCTTTCGGGCATCCCCAGCCCTTCGGGGTACGCAGCACAATCATCGGCCAGCGCTGCCTCTCCACCTGGCTTCCAGTTGACTCCGAGCGCGCGCGCTGCTGAATAGCGCGAATCTCCAGGATGCACCGCTCCATGATCTCCGCCATCCTGGGATGCATCAAGGCCGGGTCGTCTCCCTCGACAAAGTAAGGCTTCCAGCCATATCCGATCAGAAGGCTCTCCAACTCCTGCTGTGGAATCCGGCCCAGAATGGTCGGATTGGCAATTTTGTATCCGTTCAGATGCAGGACGGGAAGCACGGCTCCATCGCTGACCGGGTTCAAAAACTTGTTCGAATGCCAGGATGTCGCCAGCGGTCCTGTCTCCGCCTCGCCATCACCCACCACAACCGTCACAATCAGGTCTGGATTGTCGAAGGCCGCGCCAAATCCATGTGATAGGCTGTAGCCCAACTCTCCGCCTTCGTGAATGGAACCCGGCGTCTCCGGTGTGCAGTGGCTGCCAATCCCACCTGGAAAGGAGAACTGTTTGAAAAACTTCCGCAGGCCCTCCAGGTTCTGGCCCATCGTCGGATAGATCTCCGAGTACACACCTTCGAGATAGCTGTTAGACAAGGTTGCGGGGGCTCCATGTCCAGGTCCTGAGATGTAGATTGCATTCAGATCAAACTTTTTGATCAGCCGATTTAGATGCACCCAGGTAAAGGTCTGTCCAGGGTCGCTACCCCAGTGTCCCAAAAGCCGGTTCTTAATGTGCTCTGGCTTCAGCGGCTCGCGCAGGAGTGGATTTTCTTGCAAATAAAGCATCCCCGCGCACAAGTAGTTGCAAGCACGCCAGTATGCATCGAGCTTGCTTTGCTCCTCCTCTCTCAACCCGTTCGTCTGCACTCCGTGCTCAAGAGCAGAGGAGTTCACGCCTGTACTTTTCCCATCGTTGCTCTTCTTCATCTGACTCATTCCTTCCTGGTCTTTTTCCAACTGCCTTGTAGCATCTGCCGCCTCGATTAGCGACCTTCTGTCACCATGCGGACGACATGAGCCGCGACCATCCGATCCTCCTGCGCCGGGACGATGAGAACCTGCGTGCGGGAGCCGGGAGCACTGATTCTTTGGATGCCGCCTGTTGCTCTCTGGTTAAGTCCTGGATCCAGGTTCACTCCCAACTCCTCCATTCCTGCCACAATCTCCTGGCGCGTCTGAGCATCGTTCTCTCCGACGCCGCCCGAAAAGACCATGGCGTCCAAGCCGCCCAGCAACCAGCAAGAGGCTCCCAGCGCCTTTCTGACGCTGCGCGTGAACACCTGCAGCGCCAGCCGAGCACTCTGCCGGCCTGCATTCGCCGCGGCCCGAATCTCTTTTACGCTGTTTTCCATACCGCTGAGGGCCGCCAGTCCCGATCCATGATTCAGCAGTGTCTGCACAGCATCCAAAGCATCTTTCGATCCGGCTCTACCATCCGGCGGAACGCCGATCTTCTCGCAAAGCAAGAAGAGCACCAGCCCTGGGTCCAGATCGCCGGGACGCGTCCCCATCACCACTCCTCCGGTCGGGGTCAGTCCCATCGTCGTGTCCACAGAACGGCCATCCTGGAGAGCCGTTACGCTGCAACCGCTGCCCAAGTGGGCGATTGCCATCCGCCGTGGAAGCGGACCGTTCTGCCCTTCCTTGCCACTCAACTGTTGGATGATCGACTCGCAACTCAGCCCGTGAAAGCCATACCGCCGCACGCCGCGGGCCGTTAACTCCAGCGGCAGCGCGTAGGTACTCGCTTCCAGTGGCATCGTTTGGTGAAAGACCGTATCGAAGCAAGCGTATTGAGGCAACTCGGGAAACCTTTGGCTGAAGGCGCGAATCATTTGCACGGCCGGAGGGTCGTGCAAGGGGGCATAGGCTCTGGCGGCATCCAACTCCGCCAGAACCTGTGGGGTAATCCGTGTATGCTCCTGCAACCTCGGGCCTGGGTGTACCACGCGATACCCCACCGCCTCAAATTTGGGCATATCGCTGCCGGAGACGACATCTAGCACCGCGGAAATTGCCTCTGAGACACCATGGATGCCTACCCGGCTCTCCAGCGACGACCCTCGGCCAACCTGCTGGACGACGAGCCTGCTCTCTCGCTC
>JAJYZE010000214.1 GCA_021800195.1 Acidobacteriota bacterium | reverse complement strand
GCCGGGAGGAGCGCGGGTAGCGTGGTTGACGGAGGCGGAGCGGGCCAGTTTGTGATTTCCAAACGTGCGCAGTTGAGGGTTTCCAGGGCTCAACGCAGCGGCTGTCCTCTACCCTGGGTGTACGACTTTTCCATCCTCGGTTGCCCACCTTGTTCGTGGGCCGCTCAGCGGTTCCCCGCAGTTGTTGCAGGGCTCCTCGACTTTTTGTTTTGGTCACCCGGATCCTGACTATAGTGAAAGCGGTGTGAGCGACCGCAATTGGCGCAGGTGATTTCTTCATGCGTGATTGATTATGGTGCCAGCTCCGTTCTGCTCGTGAGTCTATCAGTCCGTTCGCTGCATTGCCATTCAAGCCGGGAGTCAGCGCTGCGCTGGGGTGGGTGCGGCTCCTCTCCGGTGAAGAGTGACCGCGGTGGAGCTGGGGGCTCCAGACAGTCGAAGTTAGTCTTCGAGGACCCCAAGGATCTCCGGCCAAAGGGCTTTGACGCCGCCCGGGGACTTGGAAGAGGCGGGTAGAACGCGGTCCACCTCATGGGCCTTGCATAGCGCCGCGAGCGACTTGGCAAGCTGGTTGCCGCTGAGGCGATCGGACTTGGTGCCCACCACCAAATGAGGACGCTGCATGGCGTGCAGGGCGTTGATGAGAAGGGTATCGCTCGGCTGGGGTGGAATGTTGGTGTCTACCAGGCACAGGCAGAGCGCAAGCTGCCGGCGCTCACCCAGGTAGGGCTCGATGAAGGTGGGCCACTCGGCGGAGATCGACTTAGAGAGTTTGGCATAGCCGTATCCGGGCAGGTCGGCGAAGATCAATGAAGGACGCGGGGCGAAGTTTGTCCCGCCACTTTTGCCGGCGATCTTGTGCAGCGCAAAGAAGTTGATGGCGCGAGTGCGGCCGGGCGTGGAGGAGACCTTTGCCTCCGGGGCGCCCAGCAGCGCGTTGATCAGGGAAGATTTGCCAACGTTCGAACGCCCCAGGAAGGCAACCTCCGGGGCATCGAAGGTGCGCGCGGGAGTTGGAAAGTGGTCAGGGCTGGTGGCCGAGAGTAGAAACCGGGTGACAAAGTGCATGATTCGAGAGTACCGCTCTGTGAAGATGTCCGGCGTTCGGCGGCGGGCACGGAGCCGAGGTATCCTTTTGACGGACAGTCCAGTCTGTATCTCTCGAGGTCTCTGTTTTTTGATGTCCCGCACCGTTCTTCCCGGTAAGCCTTATCCCCTGGGCGCAACGCCAATGGCTTTGGGGACGAACTTTGCCCTCTTCTCCGAGCACGCCACGGCGGTCTTTGTCTGCCTGTTCAATGATGCCGGAGAACAGACCGATTGTGTGGAGTTGAAGGAGAAAACAACCTTTGTCTGGCATGGACTGGTGCGCGGCGTCCAGCCGGGGCAGCGTTATGGATATCGGGTGGATGGCGCCTGGGATCTGAACCGAGGGATGTGCTTCAACCGGTCCAAGCTCATGGTAGATCCCTATGCCCGGGCGATCACGGGCGAGGTGGATCATCGTGGACCCATCCGGGCCTGTGTTGAAGGAACGGGGGAGGAAGAGCCTGCCCGTTGCGACGCCGATGATGCGGCCTACGTGCCCAAGAGCGTTGTGGTGGACTGGCACTTCGACTGGGAAGAGGATCACCCGCTGGAGACCCCCATCTCCGACTCGGTGATCTATGAGGTGCATGTTCGGGGATTTTCTCTGAAAAATCCCAAGGTGCCGGAGAGGCTGCGCGGCACCTTCGCCGGTCTGGCTCACGAAGCAAGCATCGCGTACCTGAAGAATCTCGGTGTAACTGCGGTCGAACTGATGCCGGTGCATCAATTCATCGACGAACCGAATCTGATCCAGCGCGGCCTGCGCGACTACTGGGGTTACAACACCCTGGGTTTCTTTGCGCCCATGGCGCGCTACAGCTCCAGCGGCGATGCGGGGCAGCAGGTGAACGAGTTCAAGGAGATGGTCAAGCGGCTGCACGAGGCCGGGTTGGAAGTGATTCTGGATGTGGTCTACAACCACACCTGCGAGGGCGACGAGCAGGGGCCGATGCTCTTCCTCAAAGGCGTGGACAATCTCACCTATTACCGCACGGAGCCGAACAACCCACGCCGTTACGTGGACTATACGGGTACCGGAAACTCACTGAATGTCTATCATCCGCAGACCCTCAAGCTCATCATGGACAGCCTGCGTTACTGGGTGACCGAAATGCATGTCGATGGCTTCCGCTTTGATCTGGCGTCCACGTTGGCTCGTGAGCTGCACGACGTCAATAAGTTAGGCGCCTTCTTCGACACCATTCACCAGGATCCAATCCTGGCCCATGTCAAGTTGATTGCGGAGCCGTGGGATCTCGGCGAGGGCGGCTACCAGGTGGGGCGCTTCCCCGTCTTGTGGGCAGAGTGGAACGGCAAATACAGGGATACCGTGCGGCGGTTCTGGAAGGGAGATAGCGGGCAGCTTTCAGACTTTGCGCACCGTCTGACGGGATCCAGCGACCTGTATCAGAGCGACGGACGCAAGCCTTCAGCGTCCATCAACTTCGTCACCGCGCACGATGGATTCACGCTCTGTGATCTGGTCAGCTACAACCAGAAGCATAACCAGGCGAATGGAGACCAGAACCGGGATGGCTCCGACTACAACGATAGCTGGAACATGGGGGTAGAGGGTCCAACCGATGATCCTTGGATCCTGCAACTGCGCCGGCAGCAGATGCGGAACTTTCTGGCCACGCTGATGTTGAGCCAGGGCGTTCCCATGCTATTGGGCGGCGATGAGTTTGGCCGCTCCCAGCGCGGCAACAACAACGCGTACTGCCAGGACAATGAGTTGAGTTGGTTCAACTGGGAGAGGGACGAGGAGGGTGAGCGGTTGCTGCAGTTCACCTCCAATTTGATCAAGCTTCGCCGCAGCCATCCTAATCTTCACCGGAGAAGGTTCTTTCAAGATCGGGTGATTCGCGGGTCGCTGGAGCTGGATATCGCCTGGTACGGGGCTAATGGCCAGAAGATACCTGAGCAAGGATGGAGTGAGCCTTGGAATAAATCCATTGGGCTGCTGCTGAACGGCAAGACGCTGCAGGTGGTGGATGATGAAGGAAGACCCGTGGAAGATGACAGTTTTCTCATTCTGGTGAACGCCGCTGTAGAGAACGTGGAATATACCCTGCCGGAGCCGCCCGACGGAACCCCCTGGAGGCAGGTGCTAAATACCGAGAGAATCGAGAATCCATTCTGCAACGGGGAGGCGGAGAAAAGGGTGCTTGTAGCCGGACGCTCGATGAGGGTGTACAGCGATGCTACTGAAGCTAGAGCCAGGTCGCCGCTAGACTATAAGCTCACGCGGACGGTGTAGGCAGGCCGGGGGTGGGAGCGCTCCCGCAGGGATGGACTGAGAACATGGAGCGGGCTGGAGCTCTCCGCTCTGCGGCAGTGCGAGCCATCTTTGCTCCAGAGCGTGGGAAAGACCTCGATACACGATGCTCACGCTTCATAGCCCGCGATCGAGGTTGCGCCCCCGGGACAGGCCGTAGCATGTAGAGTGAGATGGTGGGAAGAGTGGCGGAAGAGATGGCGGCGGAGCGGGCGAACAGCCGGTTTGCGCATGCCTGGCGAGCTCTCAAGCATCGCAACTTCAAGCTTTTTGTCTCCGGGCAGAGTCTTTCCGTCATCGGCACATGGATGACTCGGCTGGCGACGAGCTGGCTGGTTTATCGGCTGACCGGGTCGGCGCTGCTGCTGGGTGTGGTGGGGTTTTCGGGACAGATTCTCACCTTTCTGCTGGCGCCGTTCGCCGGTGTATGGGTGGAACGGATGGACCGGCGCAAGCTTCTTGTGTGTACCCAGACCCTGGCCGGCCTGCAGTCTCTGACGCTCGCCGGCCTGACGCTCTCCAGGATGATCAACATCAGGGATGTTATCGTCCTGGCTTCCCTACAGGGCTTGATCAACGCCTTTGATATGCCGGGCCGCCAGGCTTTTCTGGTGAAGATGGTGGATGACAAGGAGGATCTGAGCAATGCTATCGCCATCAACTCGTCGATTGTGAATCTGGCCCGGATGGTTGGGCCGGCGCTGGCCGGGCTGGTGATCGCCTGGGTGGGTGAAGGGTATTGCTTTCTGATAGACGGCATCAGCTACGGAGCGGTGATTCTCTCACTGTTGATGATGAAGTTGAGGCCGAACGGGCTGGGCCATGCCTCGACTTCCATGCTGGCGCGGATGCAGGAGGGCTGGGCCTATGTGAGCAGCTTCAAGCCGGTCCAAACGATCCTTCTGCTGTTTGCGCTGACCAACCTGATGGGTATGCCCTTTTCGGTGCTGTTGCCGATCTTTGCCGGTGGCGTTCTCCATGGTGGAGCGCATACGCTGGGCTTTCTCACGGGCGCCTCGGGGGCGGGGGCTCTGATATCGGCCATATCATTGGCGATGCGCAAGAGCGTGCGCGGACTGACGACGATGATTCAGATCGCCGCCGGCATGTTTGGAGCGGGGCTGATTCTCCTGGGTTTCTCCCATGTGCTTTGGCTGTCCATGTTGCTGCTTATGGTGGTGGGCTTTGGCATGATGCAGGGTATGGCCGCCAGCAATACGGTGATTCAGACGTTGGTGCCGGAAGACAAGCGCGCCCGGGTCATGAGCTATTACACCATGGCCTTTGTAGGCATGGCTCCATTTGGCAGTCTGCTGGCAGGGTATCTGGCGCATCACTTTGGCGCGCCGCATACGGTGATGCTGAACGGGTCGATGTGTGTGCTTGGCTCTCTGTGGTTTACCACCCAGCTACCGGCGGTGCGCAAGGCGATGCGCCCGATCTATGCGGAGATGGGGATCCTTGCCGGAGCCGCAGAGGCGGAGATGGAGGATCACGCCGGAGTCTGAAGGATCTACTCCGAGAGCAGCCTGGGCCGCTCACCAAACTCTTCTCCAAAAGTGAAGCGCTCCACCAGCATGCACAGGATGTGCTCCAGAGCGAGGTGGCACTCCTGAATGTTCATGGTGGTCTGGGAGGGGATGATGACGTTGATCTCGGCCAGATCCCTCATGGCACCGCCTTGCTTGCCGGTAAAGGCCAGTGTGCGCACGCCCAGTTGCTTGGCCTGATTGAGGGCTTTGACGCAGTTCTTGGAGTTACCGGAGGTGGAGATCGCCAGAAGCACGTCTCCGGGTTGGCCAAGTGCTTCTACCTGGCGTTCGAAGATGTTGTCATAGGAGTGGTCGTTGCCGATCGCGGTCAGGATGCTGGTGTCGGTGGTAAGGGCCACGGCGCGCAAAGCAGGCCGGTCTACGGTAAGGCGGGCGACAAACTCCGCCACCAGATGCTGCGCGTCGGCGGCTGACCCTCCATTGCCGCAGACCAGCAGCTTATGTCCTGCCTTTAGGGCATCGGTAATGATGTGGGCTGCGGAGACGACGGCGGCATGAATGCTCTCGTCACGCAAGACGCGAGTCATGGTGGCGATGGATTGGGCTAATTGACGCTTGACCAGATCCGTCATGGGTATACTCCTTATTCCCTCTCGCGTCCGGTCCAGATGCCCCCGTTGCGGGAGAAGTGATCCTCAACCTGCGTCAACAAGATACAGCAACTTTTCCATCAACGCAGATATGCATCGTCGCCGGCGATCCAGTCTGTGCGGGGAGGGGCGAAGACGTCCAGAACGAGGGCATCCTCTAACGCCTCGACGGCATGGAGAACATGGCCGGGGATGACCAGAGCCTCGCCTTCGCGTACGA
>JAJYZE010000213.1 GCA_021800195.1 Acidobacteriota bacterium | reverse complement strand
TTCAGCCCGGCCGTCCGTGAGAGCATCTCGGAGCGCGCGCAGGGTGTGCAGTACACTGAGCCCGCCAGGCGCTCCTGCGCCGCGCGGATCTCCATCAAGCTAACCGCAGCCTTCACACTGCTCATCTCGCGCCGCTTCCCTCGCTTTGCATATCTTGTCTATCGTAAGCTGCGGCGAGCGTGACGGCCAGATAGGGTCATTCGGCGTTGCTCCCACGGCGCGCCTTCGACAGGCCGGCAAGAGCGTCTCCCCAACCGCACGAAGTCATCCGCCATCCGCACAGGGCCGGAGCCGTCAGCGCGAGAAGCGCGTCTCGGCCCGCTCCTTGTGGCGCTCCATGGCCAGCTCGATCAGCCGATCGATCAACTTCGGGTAAGACACGCCACTGGCGATCCACAGCTTGGGATACATGCTGATGGAGGTGAAACCCGGCAGCGTGTTCACCTCATTGAGCAAAATCTCCGCAGGCCGGCCTTGGCTCGCCGGAGCCATCAGGAAGTCCACCCGCGCCAGTCCGGAGCACTCGCAGGCCTGGAAGGCTGCCACCGCCATGGTCCGGATCTTGTTTGTCTGCGCCGCCGTCAGCCGGGCGGGAATCAGGCATCGGCTCTCATCCGGCCCACTCAGCTCATATTTCGCCTCATAGTCGTAGAACTCTTTGGCCGGGATGATCTCGCCCACCACGCTGGCCTCCGGAGCGTCGTTGCCCAGAACGGCCACCTCCAGCTCGCGCGGCTTTACGCCGGGTCCGCCCACTCCCTGCTCGATCACGATCTTCCGGTCAAAGTTCGCCGCCAGCTCCATTGCCGCGAAGAGCTCCGCGCGCGTCTTCACCTTGCTGATCCCTAACGAACTGCCCAGGTTGGCCGGTTTCACGAACAGCGGATAGAGCAGCCTCTTTTCGATGCCTCGCGTCGCCCGCCCGGGGTCTGCCCTCCACTCCCGGCGCAGGACAGTCACATGCGGCGTCATGGGCAGCCCCGCCGCCGCAAAGAGCCGCTTCATCGCATCCTTGTCCATCGCCGCCGCTGAGCCCAGCACGCCGGAGCCGACG
This sequence comes from Acidobacteriota bacterium, assembly GCA_021800195.1. Classification (GTDB taxonomy): domain Bacteria; phylum Acidobacteriota; class Terriglobia; order Terriglobales; family Acidobacteriaceae; genus Granulicella. The sequence goes on along the minus strand of JAJYZE010000213.1, from coordinate 4,712 downwards.
TAGGCCACATCGGCCAGCTCGAAGAGCCCCTGCACCGTGCCGTCTTCGCCGAAGGTTCCATGCAGCACCGGAAACACCACATCCAGCCCGGTTCCCATCTCCGGCTCGCCCGCCGCGGCGGCGATGGAGATCCCGGCCGCCGTTGCGGCGGCGGCTTCGCCCGGGGCTCTGCCTTTGGGGTCACGCTTGGCAGCGCCCGGCTCGGCCGCCTCCGCCGTCAGCATAGCCTGTGCCGGTTGGCCGGAGAGCCAGCGGCCCTCCCGGGTGATTCCCAGTTCCACCACCTCATACTTGCGGCGATCGATCGCCTGCAGGATGGAGCGCGCCGAGCGCAGCGAGACCTCATGCTCGCCGCTGCGGCCGCCATATAACACGCCAACGCGAAGCTTCTTCCTTGCCATACTCCTCCAGTCTCACGCACTGTCAGCCTGTGCATGGCGGCAATCTGCACGGCTGAACCCGGCTCGGAACCCTCACCTCGCGGACCACCGGGCACAGCTACAGCTTCTCCACCACGCTGACGCAGAGCTTCGCGCTCAACACCCGCAACTTCTTTGCGGTAACCGCCACGGGCACTCTTACGGCATATCCGTGTCTGAGCTCTTTGACCGTGCCAACGCCGGTCGCCAACCACTCCGGGATGCTGGGCGACGAGTTTGAACTCACGATCTCCGGCGCGAACGGCGCCCAGTTTAGTCTCAGCGGCAGGCTCTCCTCGGACGCAGAGACCATCGCCGTCACCTACGGCGTGGTCGGCGGCTCCTGCGCCAACGACACCGGCAGCGGTACCCTCACCTTGCAGTGAAAGCGCATCGCTGCGGCCCGCAGGGTGCTTCCCGCGGCGTGTGCGCCCCCGGTCACACGTTGAACTTGAAGAACAGGATGTCGCCGTCCTTGACCACGTACTCTTTGCCCTCGGAGCGCAGCAGCCCGGCCTCCTTCACCGCCTGCTCGCTGCCCAGCCGGAACAGATCCTCGCAGGCGTAGCAGTCGGCCTTGATAAACCCGCGCTCAAAGTCCGAGTGGATCACGCCTGCCGCTCCCGGAGCCTTGGTCCCGCGCCGGATCGTCCACGCCCGTACCTCCTGCACCCCGGCGGTGAAGTAGGTGATCAAGCCCAGCAGCCGATAGGCCGCGTGGATCAGCCGGTGCAACCCCGGCTCTTCCAGCCCCGCCGCCTCCAGAAACTCGCTGCGTTCGGCCGGCTCCAGTTGTGCAATCTCGGCCTCCATCGCGCCGCAGATCCGCACCACCTCACTGCCCTCTTCGGCCGCCCGCAGTTCCACCGCCCGGGTGAACGCGTTGCCGCCCGCAATCCCAGTCTCATCCACATTGGCTACGTAGAGCTGCGGCTTCATCGTGATCAGGAACAGATCCCGCGCCGCCACTCGCTCGTCCTCGGCCAACTCCACCCTCCGCGCCGGCTTGCCCGCGCTCAGGGCCTCGTGCAGCTTCCGTACCGCGCTCAGCTCACTCTTCTGGGCCGCGCCGGCGCCGGGGCTCTTGGCCGCCTTCTCGGCCTTGGTCCGGCGCTTCTCCACGGTCTCCAGATCGGCCAGCAGCAGCTCGGTGTTGATGATCTCGATGTCGTGCAGCGGATTCACCGCCCCGGCCACGTGGACCACCTCGGGGTCTTCAAAGCAGCGCACCACATGCAGAGTCGCATCCGTCTGCCGGATGTGCGAGAGGAACTGGTTGCCCAATCCCTCACCCTTGCTGGCTCCCTCCACAATCCCGGCGATGTCCACAAACTCCATGGTGGTGGGCACAATCGAGTTCGGCCTCACCAGGCCCACGATCCGGTCCAGGCGCGCATCCGGGACCGGCACAATGCCCACGTTCGGGTCAATCGTGCAAAACGGATAGTTCGCCGCCTGCGCTTTGGCTGCCGTCAGCGCGTTGAAGATAGTAGACTTGCCGACGTTCGGCAGCCCAACGATTCCACAGTTGAGGGGCATGCGTTCCCAGAGTTCCTTTTCTTGACCATTCGAAGAGTTCTCTCTCTATTTCTTCTCCAAAGAGCTCTTCTCTCCTCTTATTGGAACATGTGCCCACCCTCTTCCGCCCAACTCACCAACCTGGTCTGCCCACCGATGTCGGGAATGTAGCCTCCGCTTCGGAGCAAAGATGTACTAATTTCATACATCTTCCGCAAAAGATTGCACAATCGGCGAAGTCTTGGGGCGCAACTGTTTGATTTTAGGTCGCTCTCGGGATGGCAACTCATTTGCTCCCTGAGGTCTTTATCTCTGGAGGAGCGCGAAACCGATGAAACGTAAGATACTTGTGCCTCGAATCTCTTCTTGGCTCGGGATGAGCCTGGCTCTGCTGACGGCTGCCTCTCTCCTGACGGCGCGTCAGACCCAGGCCCAGGCCCAGACCCAGACCCAGGCCCAGGCCGCCGCCCCCTCTCGCCACGTACAGACGTGGCACAATACCCTTCCCAGTCGCCTGATCTCCGCGCACGTGAGCGATGGCGTGCTGACCGTCGATGGCATGGTGGGCAAAATCGACCTGAACTACCAGATCGACCGCACCGGGTTTCTTTACTTTTTTGAGCCGGGAGTCGGCACGGCGGTGGTCTCCTTGAGCCCGTTGGCCGGCGCGGAGAAGATTTCAGACGGCATCAACGGCGTCCGGCTGGCCTTTACCGTAGAGGGCCACAGCTTTGAGCTTAGCGGCGCCAGGCCGCTGCTCTCCCGGCACAAGAACAAGCAGAAAGCCGATATCTACGTGCGCCTAGATACCGCCACGGTTGCCCTCAGCCGCTTTCCCCAGATGGGTTATGGGAATACCACCGAGTCTCCCTACGCCTGGCCGCTCTCCGCGCCGGAGCCGGTCACCAGCGTCAAGTATGTGGTGACCCCGCCGCCGATGCCTCGCAACCTGCTTCCGCGCACGGAGGATACGGCGTACGCCCTTCCATCCAGCGGCCGGTAACCTCTTCGAGTCAGGTGAAGACGCGGCCCCTGCCCTTCCCTGCGTTGCCAGCCCGGGTAGCCCGCCGGGGTAAAGCATCTTTCCTGCGGGTTTGGCCGGGGCCTCGACGGGAAGGAGCGATCTCCGCCAAAGAAAACCCACGGCAGGCCCTTTGGGAGGACCCATCAACAGGAAAAGGCTATAGCCGGCCTAGGCTGCTGGACTGCTCCCTGAGCAGTTCCACGATCCTTTGCACGCCCGGGCCGCCGTCGCTTTCATATTTGCGCGTCGGGTGCAGGCCGAGAGCCTGACACATATCTTCCTGGTGGATGCGCACCCATCGCCCCCCGGCGCGCGCGCGGTCGTAGCGCTCGACAACAATCGCAATCTCATCCTGAAAGCGCACGAAGCTGGAGTTGGGAACAATGAGGCCGAGCGCGCGCGCCAGTTGCAGGGAGAAATGCTCGTTCTCTGCGTGTCCGTCCCACTCTCCTGTTGGCGGTTTCAGGATGTGCGTGGTTGGGATGCGGCCCGATGGCACTCCCCAACGCTTGCGCTCAAATAAAAGTGCCGTCTTCGGCTGCGCGCCAGCAAGGCTGAATTGCCCTGTGTCGCTTGCAGCGCGCCAAGCGGAATGGCCGGCGCGCAAGGTCCGCAGGCGCTCCGCTACATCCTCTTCTGTGAGCCATTGAATCTATCGCGCAGCCGGTTCCGCGATCAACGTCTCAAGCCGCTCCGGGCCGACGAACTGAACAGCTCGGGCACAGTCCTCGCCAACATGGGAGATCAGCCGAAAGACGTTCTTCGGGGATACCTGGAAGCGCTTGCCCCAATTCTGGAGAACGCGGTCGTTATCGGGGAGCAGCCCCCACAGGAACGCCTCGATCCGCGCGTGGCCGTGCGTCGTCGAGCCGAGAGGCATCGAGAGCGAGAGCGGATACGCATTTGGATCGTTCCTCCATGCGTCGCTATAGGCAAACGAGAGCCTGGAGTCCTTGTAATGGACGGTCCCGACCTCCCGGCCATCCAGCAGAGCAATGAGTTGATTGGTCATGGGCGTTTTTTCAAGGAATCGCGAATGTTGTTAATGTCTACGTTCCCGGGTTCGCTGGCCGCGACTGTCTTTTGCGCGCGGTCAGCTGCAAGATCAAGGGAAACTCCTAATGCCTTGAGTGTTCGGAGAACAAGGCCGATTTCTGCGCGCAGCTTCCCCTGCTCCACTTCCACAATCCACTTGCGGCTAGTTCCCGCCTTCTTCGCGAGGTCGCTCTGATCCATCGCCAGCTTGACGCGGCGCTCCCGAATAAAAGCGCCCAAATCAGTGGCAGTCCGTACACGCATAGCCGGAACCTCCCTGCGCTTCACCATGAGAGTAACCGAGCGGTTACTTCATTTGATGTAACCGTTCGGGACAAGAGACCCATGCCTCAAAGGCTCTTTCGAGGTTTACCGCTGGATTGGATAAAATCTAGGGCTTCACGGCCTTGGGCCTTAGACTGTTGACTGGACGGATTTACCATATCCTTGTGATTTCATTGAGGTTTTCAAGACCCCACTGCAAGCAGGTAGCTGCTGACGGCTTGGGGCAACTTCCATGAGGTCAGATCTTTCGGTTATTTGGGTTGAAATGGAGCGAAAACAATAGTGGACCAGGCTACACATAACAAAATCGTCTCCTTTATCTGGGGTATCGCCGATGATGTTCTGCGTGATCTATTCAAGCGCGGCAAGTACCCCGATGTCATTCTCCCCATGTGCGTGATCCGACGCATGGATGCGGTGCTTGAACCAAC
>JAJYZE010000212.1 GCA_021800195.1 Acidobacteriota bacterium | reverse complement strand
TGTCGATGCCTGGCGGAGGCTGCAAATCCAACAGCAGACGCACTGCCCAGACGATGTCATTCTTCTGCACAACGATGGCGATGTGGATGTTTTGGAGCGGCAGGTGGATGTGGTGTGGCAGCAACTCGGGGAGATGGAAAGGGAAGGCGCAGAGGGTAAAGCGTCGATCGGCGGATAGGTCGGTGAGGTGGATAGATCCGTGGGGTGGATAGATCGGTGGATCCAAAGGAGCGGCAAGAACGCTCCGTTTGCCTTACCAGCAGGGGCAACAGCGCGGCCATCACGATAGGGACATCAGTCGTCAGCGGCGCGGCGCGCGATCTCCACAAACGCGCGCAGCCGCTCCGGGTCCTTCTTGCCTGGAGCAGCCTCCACGCCGCTGGCTACATCCACTCCCCAGGGTTGGAACTCCGCGATCGCCTGCGCAATATTCTCCGGGCGCAGCCCGCCGGCCAGGATTACCCTCGGCTTCGGCGCGCGGCCAGCCATGGCTCTTTGCACCATCCCTCCCACGCGCTTCCAGTCGAAGGTTATGCCAAGTCCGCCCGAAGCTCCGGCCTTGGCGGCGTCAATCAGCACCGCCCAAACGGTCGGTTCGGCAAAGACCCGCCTCAGGGTCTGTTCAAAATGGGCATTGGCTTCTGCCAGTTCTGTGGCATTGACATCCACCGCATAGGTCACCGCCTGGATGATCTTGAGTGCGCCGCCGAACGCTGCGTGCAGATCTCGCGCCCGGTCCGCATCAAAGGTTCCATGAAGTTGTGCCGCCGTGAGTCCGCCGCGCCGAATCTGCTCCGCAATCTCGATTGGATCCTCGCCGGCAAAGACACCCACCTTCTCTATCTCCGGCGGCAGCCCGGGCGTTAGCCGCTCGACCTGCTCAGGCGTCACCCGCCGCTTGCTGGGAGCAAAGACGAAGCCTACCGCATCCACGCCCAGCTCTGCGGCCAGCCGCGCGTCTTCCACGTTGGTATTCGCGCAGATCTTGACGAACATGGCGGCTAGGCCTCCAGCATGGCACTCGGCTCGCCGCGCAAAAGATGCGCCAGTGCTCCCCCGGGGCGCGACTCCCGCATCAACGATTCGCCGATCAGGAACGCCTCATAGCCCGCCGAGCGCAACCGGCGCATATCGGAGCGCGTATGGATTCCGCTCTCCGCCACGCGCACCGCGCTGCGGGGAAGGCGCTGCGCCAGCTCGCAGGCGCGGTCCAGGGAGACATCAAAAGTGTGCAGGTCGCGGCTGTTCACCCCCACGCACTCGCACTCCAGCTCCAGAGCGCGCTCCAACTCCTGGGCATCGTGGACCTCGCAGAGCACATCCAGACCGAAAGAGCGGGCGCTGTTGCGCAGTCTTCGCAACTCCGGGTCGCTCAGCGCCGCCACAATCAGAAGAACGGCGTCGGCGCAGTTGGCTCGCGCCTCCAGCATCTGGAACTCATCCACCATGAAGTCTTTGCGCAGGCACGGCAGCCACACCGCCGCGCTGGCCCGGCGCAGGTTCAGCAACGATCCCTGAAAGAACCTTTCGTCGGTGAGCACCGAGAGCGCCGCCGCGCCGCCGGCCTCCAACTGCAGGGCAATCTCTACCGGATCGAATGACTCGCGGATGATGCCTTTGGAGGGTGAAGCCTTCTTCAACTCGGCGATCACCGCCATGCCGCGGCCCTGGCGGGCCCGCAGCGCCCGCGCAAACCCGCGCGGAACATGCCGGGCCGCCGCCGCCTCCAGAGCCCGCATGTCGGCCGTAGCCTTCCGCTCGGCCACTACTCCGCGCGCATGCTCCAGAATCTCCGGCAGGTACAACGTCGGCTTGGAACCCTCGGGCACCATCGTCCCTACTATGCTACGACGGAAAGCAGGTTCTGCCGGCTCAACTCGCAATCGGGTCACCAAGCCGGTCACCAGAGTGGCTTCCTCCCGCGGCATGGCCTATTGTGGGACAGGCTCCGGCAGAGGATGCTGGATCTGGCTGGCGTTGATGCGGGAACGGCGAGCCCTGCTCGTGGGCTCGCCGTTCCTGCTGGTGGGTCTTCCGCGTCCTAAGCCTTGCCCGCCAGTTGCCGCAGCACATACTGCAGAATGCCGCCGTGCTGGTAGTAGAGGATCTCCTGTGGCGTGTCGATGCGCACCGTCACCGGGAAGCTCTTCTTGCTTCCGTTCGCAGCGGTGGCGGTCACCGTCAGCTTCTTGCCGCTCTCGAACTTGGAGTCCAGCATCGCCTTCAGTTCGCCCGGCTTAGTTCCCAGGGTGAAGGTCTCCTCGCCGGAAAGGCCCACGGAATCCACGCTTTCGCCCGCTTCGAACTGCAGCGGCAGGATGCCCATTCCAACCAGGTTGGAGCGATGAATGCGCTCATAGCTCTCCGCGATGACAAACCGGATGCCCAGCAGGCAGGGTCCCTTGGCCGCCCAGTCTCGCGAGCTGCCCGAGCCGTACTCCTTGCCGGCCAGAATCGCCAGCGGCGTTCCGCGCCTGGCATACTCGACGCTGGCATCGTAGATGGACATTCCTGTGCCCTCGGGCAACAACCGCGTCACGCCGCCCTCGGTTCCGGGAGCCAGCTTGTTGCGCAGCCGTACGTTGGCAAAGGTGCCGCGCACCATCACCTCATGGTTGCCGCGCCGGGAGCCGTAGCTGTTGAAGTCCGCAGGCTTCACGCCATGCTCGGTAAGGTACTTGCCCGCCGGCCCATTCAGCTTGATGGAGCCTGCCGGCGAGATGTGGTCGGTGGTCACCGAGTCGCCCAGCACCGCCAGCACCCGGGCATCGGCGATGTCGCTCACCGGTTTTGGCGTGGCCGGCATGCCATCAAAGTACGGCGCCTTGCGAATGTAGGTGGAATCCGGTTCCCAGCCATAGGTCTCACCCAGCGGAAACTTCAGGTTCTGCCAGTTGGCGTCGCCCTCGGTCACCGTCGCATAGGCCTTCTGGAACATCGCCGAGTCAATGCAGGCGCTCACGGTATCGGAGACCTCCTTCTGTGACGGCCAGATATCGCGCAGATACACCGGCTTGCCATCCTTGCCCCGGCCCAGCGGATCCTTGTCGAAGTCCTGGGAGATGTGACCGGCCAGGGCATAGGCCACCACCAGCGGAGGACTCATCAGGTAGTTCGCGCGGACGTCCGGCGAGATGCGACCTTCAAAGTTCCGGTTGCCGCTCAGCACGCTCACCGCGACCAGTCCATGCTCTTCAATCGACTTGGACACATCGGCCGGCAGAGGGCCGGAGTTGCCGATGCAGGTGGTGCATCCATAACCCACCACGTTGAAGCGCAGCGCGTCCAGATAGGGCAGCAGTCCAGCCCGCTTGTAGTAGTCGGTGACCACCCGCGAGCCGGGAGCCAGCGAGGTCTTTACCCATGGTGGAGTGCTGAGGCCGGCTTCCACGGCCTTCTTTGCCAGCAGGCCGGCGGCCACCATCACGTAGGGATTGCTGGTGTTGGTGCAGCTTGTAATCGCCGCAATCACGATCGAGCCATCGCTGAGATATTTCTCTGGATCGACTCCGAACCGCGTCTCTACCGAGTTTGCCGGGGCTTCGTGGCTCACCACGCCGGCCGGGTTCGCCGGCTGGCCGTTGCCAGCTCCTTCCCAACGCACCACTGGCCTTGCCTCGCCCTGCTTCGCATTGGGTTCCTGCAGTTCGGGCAGCTTGGAGGCAAAGTTCACCGGCGTCTGGGAGAGCAGCACCCGATCCTGGGGCCGCTTGGGTCCAGCCACGCTGGGCTCGACGGTGCTCAGATCCAGTTGCAGCGTGGCGCTGTACTCGGCCTCCGCCGCCTGGGCGGTATGGAACAGACCCTGAGCGCGGTAGTAGGCCTCCACCAGGGCTACCTGCTCGGTGCCGCGGCCGGTCAGGCGTAGATACTTCAGCGTCTCAGCGTCCACCGGGAAGATGCCGCAGGTCGCACCGTACTCCGGCGCCATGTTGGCGATGGTGGCGCGGTCGGCCAGCGGCAGTTCACTCACGCCCGGGCCGTAGAACTCGACGAACTTCCCGACCACGCCGAGCTTGCGCAGCATCTGGGTTACCGTCAGCACCAGGTCGGTGGCTGTGGCGCCCTCCCTCAGCTTGCCCTCCAGCTTGAAGCCAACCACCTGGGGCACCAGCATGCTCACCGGCTGGCCCAGCATGGCGGCCTCGGCCTCGATGCCGCCCACGCCCCAGCCCAGCACGCCGAGGCCATTGACCATCGTGGTATGCGAGTCGGTTCCCACGAGGGTGTCGGGATACGCCGTCACCGAGCCGTCGGCCTCGGTCTTGGTGAAGCACACCCGGGCAAGGTGCTCCAGGTTCACCTGATGGCAGATGCCCATCCCCGGCGGCACGGCGGAGAAGTTGTTGAAGGCTGTCTGTCCCCACTTGAGAAAGGCGTAACGCTCGCGATTGCGGGTGAACTCCAGAGTTGCGTTCAGGTCATAGGCATTGGCGCTGCCATACTCGTCCACCTGCACGCTGTGGTCGATCACCAGCTCCGCCGGCTGCAGGGGATTGATCTTCTCCGGATCTCCGCCCAGCGCCTTCATGGCGTCGCGCATCGCCGCCAGATCCACCACCGCGGGCACGCCGGTGAAGTCTTGCATCAGCACCCGGGCTGGCATGTAAGCAATCTCGCGCGAGGGCTCCGCCTTAGGATCCCAGTGGGCCAGAAAGCGAATATCGTCGGCGGTTACGGTCTTGCCATCCTCGCAGCGCAGCAGGTTTTCCAGCAGAATCTTCAGCGAATACGGCAAACGCGCGAGATTCACACCCTGGATCGCGCTCAACTGAAAGTAGTTCACCTTCCTTCCGCCGCTCTCCAGCGTGGCGACGGAGTTGAAGGAGTTGGGGTGGGTCGTCTTCGGCATGGCGTATCTTCTCCTTGGGGCGATGAGTGATTCCGGTCACGTAATACCGTGCCGCAGTCTTGGGCGCGGTTGAAGTTCTTAGAAAGGTCGAGAGAGCAACGCGATCGTTGGCAGGGAACGTCCCGGCGCGGAGTCAGCAGGAGCGTCCGCGGTCGTGGCGTCCCCGCAGAAAGCGCTTCGCCTTGCGCAACCGGATGCAGAACCGGATGGACCGAAGGGAGCGCGATGGGGGGGCATACTGCCGCTGCATGGTAAAAATTCTACCTTCACCCGGCAACGTTTGGCGTGGTCGGAGGATCCCTTGGCGGGGAATTTCTTACCTCAGCGCCGCGCAGCGCCTGCCCCGGCCTCCCATCCTTCACCGCGCGCCGGCGAACTCCTAGACCTCCTGGATTGCCGCCCGGTATCCACTCTTCGCAATTCCGGTCAGCAGGCCAGCGGAGGCACCCCCGAGACAACTGTCCTCCGCCCTCCGGCATCTGATCGGTTCACTGTCTGGCGCGAGCAAAAGAGAGAAAGGAAAGACGATGGCGTCCCATCCCGGTAGCCGAACCGCTCCGTTCGCCTCTTCTGGGCTAAAGCACTGGGCAGGATCTCTGGGCTGTGCCGTGCTTGCCCTGTTAGCCCTCGGGCTCGCCGGCTGCAAGAACCACTCTGACAACTACGCCACCACGGACCAAATCGACGACGGCGTTCACAACGGCGCTGACCCGGCGTTAGCCAACCTGGCCCCAGCCTCAGGCGTTGCCCAAGGCCCTACGCAGGTGATGGGCGCTAGCTCCTCCTACACTCCGCAGCAAGAAAGCGAGAGCTATCCTAGCCAACCCCCTGCGCCCATCGTCCAGGATTACGGCAGCCCGGGGTACACCGGCCAGGGTGACAGCGGCCCGAGTTACGGCGGGCAAGGGTACAACGATCAGGGCGGCA
>JAJYZE010000211.1 GCA_021800195.1 Acidobacteriota bacterium | reverse complement strand
TCGGCGGCGGCGGCGTTGTCCAGCGCGGAGACGACCATGGCTTCCATCATGACGTCGCGCGCGTCGAGCGGCTCGGCGAGCCTTGAGTTCTCATCCATCATTCTGGTCAGCAACGCCTGGTCGAGCGAGCCCCAGTTGACGCCAATCCGAACCGGCTTCTGGTGCTTGACGGCAACCTCAACCATGGTGCGGAAGTTCTCATCGTCTTTGCGTCCAATGGAGCAGTTGCCGGGATTGATGCGGTACTTGTCGAGAGCCTCCGCCGTAGCCGGATATCTGGAAAGGAGCAGGTGGCCGTTGTAATGGAAGTCGCCGATGATGGGAGTGGTCCATCCTTTGGCGCGGATGCCCTCGATGATATAGGGAACGGCCTTGGCGGCATCGTCGGTGTTGACGGTGATGCGCACCATCTCCGAGCCGGCGCGGGCCAGAGCAGCGATCTGTTGGACGGTGGACTCGACATCGGCGGTGTCCGTGTTGGTCATCGACTGGACGACGACAGGCGCGTCACTTCCGACGCGAACGTTGCCGATAGTGACCGGAACCGATCTTCTGCGGCGAATAGCTGGCATACACCCTGATTTTATCAGTTCGGAGCGTGCCGTCCGGGCTCTTCGAAGATAGCTGGAGGGAATGGGAAGAGGGGCTTTGCTCAAAGGAGCTTTCCGCAGGCGATATCGCGGATCAGGGTCAAGTCGGCGGCAAGAAAGTCGAAGTCGGGAAGGGTCGCGAGGGGAACCCAGCGCACCTGCTGAAAGATGTGATTGACGAGCTCGCCTGCGAAGGTCTGGACGAGGAAGAACTCGATCTCGATGGCGCCGCCGTTGCGATAGCTGTGATGAACCGTGGAGACGTAGTCGCCAAGGGTGGCGGCGATGCCGAGTTCTTCATGAAGTTCGCGGATGAGGGCCTGCCGTGAGGTTTCGCCGGGCTCAATCTTGCCCCCGGGAAACTCCCATTTCAGGCCCATCGGCTGGCCGGCGCGGCGCTGGCAGATCAAGATCTCGCGCGCCGAACCTTCTCCGCGCAGGATGAGGGCTGCGACCACGCGGCGCAAAGGCCTGGCATCAGCGGGCTTGCCCGTCCGGCGGAGTTGATCTTCGGTCAGCCTGGGAGTTGGTTCCTTCACGTGTCCGTCCAGTGGAGTGGCTGCGAGGCCGACGTCGATCTTCTCTGCCGAAAAGTTCAGGGTCTGACCAGTGCAGGATAGTAAACAGGCCAGCCTTCGTCCGTGGCGCGCTCCAGCAGCGCAACTGAGGGATTCACCGGAAAAGCCCCGCAGCGGCCTGCCGGCTCGCCGTCTGCCCCGTTGGCAGCCACGCTGCACGCAATGGACAGCATGGCGGCGTCGTGGATGGAGTTGCCGAAGGCGACGTTGGGAGGGTTTCCCTCATCGACGATGCCCACGCGGCGCAGAGCCTCCACCTTGTCTTCGTCGGTGGGGACATGGATCAGCCGGTCCGTGATGATGCCGTGCTCGACTTCCACGCGAGCCGCCAGGACGTTGGAGGCGGGAATGTCGAAGCGGCGAACTCCCTCTTCGATGACCCACTGATTGGTGGAGCTTACGGCCCAGATGTCACAATGGCGGCGCTGCAGCTCGGCGACGAGGGTGGAGAGTTCGGGGAAGATATAGGGCTCGATGTAATCGCGGAAGAAGTGCGCGGCCGCCTCGCGTAGAGCCTTCTCCGGGAGGCCGCGATAGACCTGGACCATCTGGCCGCAGATTTCATATTCGGATACCTCGCCGCGCCGGTAACGCTCATAGCGATCCTGGATGGAGGCGATCTGCTCGGTGGAGATGAGTTTGGTGTCAATCGTCCAGTGCATGAAGGCCGAACCGGCGTCTGGAGACCAGAGTGTGCCATCGCAATCAAAGACAGCGATCGCCGGATTCAAGGCGTGGACCCGAGCGTGAAACTCTGGGGTGGTGAGGCGGCGAGGCGTAATGCGGTCAGACAAAGAACGGCTCCGTTCAGGTTCTCCTGCAGGGCGGCAAAGTGCAAAGATCAGCCGGTCAATGCGATGCTATTCCAGGAAGAGACGGCTGACCTGCTCTCACTTTATCAGTTGTTGCCCGCAGGGGTATGCTTACAGAATGGAAGCCTGAAAGGTCAGACCACAAGCCACCCAATGCTTGGCGGCGAAGGTGAGCAAGCATGAGTCTATTTTTTGCAGCAGGTTCGGCAGAGACGGAGATGAGCGCAGCGGAGGCTCGGGCCGGCCTGTTGGAAGGATTGGGCAAGCTGGGCAAACGGAAGAAGGTGCTGGCGGTGCCGCCGGATTTTACCCGCTTTCACTCCAAGGCCGGCGATCTGACCGAGATGGCCTGGGAGTTTTACGGCGATGCCATGACGGATGTGCTGCCGGCGCTGGGCACCCATGTGGCGATGACCGATGCCCAGATCAGCAAGATGTTTGGCAGGATCCCGCGCAGCCTGTTTCGGGTGCATGACTGGCGCAATGACATCGTGACCCTGGGGGAGGTGCCTGGGGAGTTTGTGCATCTGGTGAGCGAAGGAAAGCTAAGCTACTCCTGGCCGGCGCAGGTGAACAAGCTGCTGGTGAAGAAGCCTGGCGGCCACGATCTGATTCTGTCGATTGGACAGGTGGTGCCGCATGAGGTGGTGGGGATGGCCAACGGAAACAAGAATATCTTTGTCGGCACGGGCGGGGTCATGGGGATTCATCGCTCGCACTTTCTAGGCGCGGTGTATGGCATGGAGCGCATGATGGGGAGGGCGGACACTCCGGTGCGGAGGGTGCTGAACTATGCCGGTGAGCATTTTGGGGAGAAGATGCCGCAGATCGTCTATGTGCAGACGGTGGTGAACAAGAACGATGCCGGCGATTTGGTCATCCGAGGTCTATTCATCGGGGACGATGCGGAGTGCTTTGAGCGGGCGGCAGCCTTGAGTCTGCAGTGCAACTTCCTGATGATGGATCGAGAGATCAACAAGGCTGTGGTGTTTCTGGATCCGCATGAGTTTCATACCACTTGGCTGGGCAACAAGAGCGTGTACCGGACGCGGATGGCCTTGGCAGATGATGCGGAGTTGATCGTGCTGGCCCCTGGCCTGGATCGGTTCGGTGAGGACAAGACCATCGATGGGCTGATTCGACGCTACGGGTACTGCGGGACGCCGGCGACGCTGGAGGCGGTGAAGAGTGATCCGGAGCTGGCGGCCAACCTGAGCGCCGCGGCGCATCTGATCCACGGCTCCAGCGAGGGCCGGTTCAAGGTTCGCTACTGCCCGGGACACCTCACCCGGTCCGAGGTCGAAGGGGTGCACTTTGCCTATGGAGATCTGGCGGAGTACACGGCGAAGTACGATCCGGGCAAGCTGGCCGACGGCTGGAACGTGTTGGATGGCGAGGAGATCTTTTACATCTCGAATCCGGCATTGGGGCTGTGGGCCTATAAGGGACGATTGACCAACTGATGGGTCTCGGAATGGGTTAGGGACAGAGCTTCCGCAAAGACGCCGCGTGGGTTCCTGCGTGCCGGATTTTCCGCCCCGTTTGTAGCTGTGCCTACGCCCCTTTCGGCAAGCCTCTATAGCATTTTCAGTGTTGATGGGTGTCCCAAAGAGGGCTTGCAGTGGCGTTTTCATTGGGGAAAACGCCCATAGACGTCCAGGCGTTGGATACACCTGCACTGAAACTGCTTTAGTGGGCTCCGGATGGCCCTCGGCCTGGTTTGACGCGCTGGAAGAACCAGACCACGATGACGCAGGCGAAGCTGAGCAGGGAGGTCCAGCGGAAGACATCGATAAAGGCCCAGTAGGAGGCCTGCTGGTTGAGTTGCTGATAGAGCGTGAAGCGTGCGGCGTGTTCTGCATTGGCGGAGCCGAAGTAGGCTTTGAGGAAGTCTTTGGTGACGTGCAGGGAGTGCTGGAAGGCTGCGCCCGACTGCGGGATGTAGTTAGTGAGCTCATTCTGGTGGGCGTCGGTCCGGCGAGTCAGCAGCGTGGTGGCGATGGAGATGCCGATGGAGCCGCCGACGTTTCGCATCAGGTTGAAGAGCCCGCTGGCATTGCCGATCTGCTCGTTGGCGAGTTTGCCATAGGCGGCGGTGTTGATGGGCACGAAGACGAAGCTGAGACCGAAGCCGGTGATCAGGATGGGGAGAAAAAGCGTCCAGGGTGAGATTCCCAGGGTGATGGAGCCAAAGTACAAGCTGGTGAGGCCAAAGGTGACAAAGCCGAAGGTGAGCAGGCGGCGAGCGTCCACCTTGTTGGAGAGATAGCCGATCACGGGCATGGCCAGGATGGCTCCCAGGCCGCGCGGAGCCACCACCAGGCCGGCGGTGTAGGCGGTGTAGCCGATCAATTCCTGATAGAAGAGGGGAAGGATGACGATGGTGGAGTAGATGGCGATGCCAAAGAGGAAGATGAGGCTGAAGCCCACCAGGAAGTTGCGGTCCTTGAGAACGCGCAGATTCACCAGGGGCTGCTTGCCCCAAAACGACTGATAGATGAAGATGATCAGGGCGATGACCATGACGGCGAAGGCCCAGCGGATCCAGATGGCGCCGAACCAGTCTGACTCCTGGCCTTTATCCAGAATCACCTGCAGACAGCCGACCCAGATCACCAGGGATCCGAAGCCGAGGCTGTCGAAGCGAGAGACCTTGGCGTTGCGGATGTAGGACGGATCATGGATGTACCGGTTGATCATGTACAGGGCCAAGATGCCGACGGGGATATTGATGTAGAAGGCGTAGCGCCAGGAGTAGGTGTCGGTGAGCCAGCCGCCGAGGGTGGGGCCGAGAACGGGAGCTACCACCACGCCCAGGGCAAAGACGGCCATGGCTGCCCCACGTTTGATGGGAGGGAAGCTCTCCAGCAGCACAGCTTGAGAGATGGGCTGTAAAGCCCCGCCGCCGGCGCCTTGGATGACCCGGAAGAGCAGCAGAAGGGCCAGCGAGGGGGCTGCTCCGCAGGCGAAGCTGGACAAAGTGAAGATGGCCACACAGGTCATCAGGAAGTTCTTGCGTCCGAACTTGAGCGAGAGCCAGTTGGAAGCTGGCAGGAAGATAGCATTGGAGACCAGATAGCTGGTAAGAACCCAGGTAGCCTCGTCTGTGGAGGCCGAAAGAGAGCCCGCGATATAGGGAAGAGCAACCGAGGCGATCGATGTGTCCAGTACCTCCATGAAGGTGGCCAGCATGACGGCGGCCGCGATCCACCAGGGATTGAAGCCATGCGTAACCTCACTTTGGATGTCGGGGCCGGGGGCGGTAGCGGTGGCCATGTTGGACGAATTCTCAACTCTCTGGCAGAAGGTTCCGGGTCATGTCTGGCAGGTGAAGACAGGTTCACGCAGGACGGATCGGCTCTCACCCAGCTTTGCTATTCAACGATTGGATGTTTCAGGGAAGGCGAAGGCACCAGTTTAATCTTCGTACCGTATTCAGATTGGATGACGGTGCGAGCGGTGGGTCTCCGGAAGGGGCTCTCCCCAAGGCAAAGCGGGAGACAGGGGGAAGTATCTCTTGAGGGAGAGGATGGGTTGCTCAAAGAAGGTGAAGGAGAGCCAGGAGACGATGCAGGTGATCAAAAGGGCGAACAGGGCGCGGACGATGTGATAGTCGTTCCCGGTGGTCTGGTGGCTGTAATGGGCGCCCAGATTGTCAAACAGCGGCTGAAGCAGGATGTGGTAGATGTAGAAGCCGTAACTGATGCGGCCCATCCATCCAAGCAGCGGATTGGAAAAGATCCGGCGCAGAAGCCCGGGGCGAAGGACCAGAGGGATGGAGGCTGCGGCCGCAACGCTTATGGCGGGTAGTCCG
>JAJYZE010000210.1 GCA_021800195.1 Acidobacteriota bacterium | reverse complement strand
TGGATTCGCAAGGACAAACGCATTTGAAGATCCGTTAGACCGGGGCAGGCAGTTTGAGGCAGCAGGGACCGGCTTGAAGTTGCCTGTCCGACAACTTCGAGCTCTTCGCAGGAGAGTTTGGTTCAGATTGTGGAGTGACGGGAGGGCCTTGAGGGCCCGCGGCGCGGCGATACAGGTCTGCACGATCTCCAGGAGTTATCCGTAATTGCGCTCTTTCGTGTTCTGCGCGGCAGGCAGAGCCCTGCGGACAGGGCACTCTTCAGCCCACTCCAAGAAGCGATCTCCGGACAGCTCTCTCGTTCCGGCCAACGGCCGACCCAGCCGCGATGCATTCGATCGCTCGTGGTAATGTCCGGACCTTTTCCTGCATCTGGCATTTCGGGTGGCGCAGAAAGGTTATTGGGCTAAGGTCGGTTTGCCCCTGGCCCCCAATGCGGGCTCAGGGACAAATGGACGGCCAAGCAATGGCGACCGCTTCGACGGACTGCTCCCAACTCAGGACGGAGTTCACACCAGAGGGGGTCAAGGAAGCGATTCGCCAAAACTGGAGCATTGAAAACCGCCTGCACTGGCGATTGGATATGGTGAAAAACGAGGACCAGGGCCGCACCAGGCAGGAAATGGCGCACCATCTCGCCGTGCTTCGCCACATGGACCTGGACACCATGCAAAAAGAAGGCTCCAAAGGCTCCTTGCGCGGAAAATTCAAACGCCCTGACTGGGGCGACCGTTTCTCATTCAAACTCTTGGAGGCGTTTTGAAATGCATTTGCCCTGCACCTTCCGCCTTGGCTCTTCGCTTCCGGCTGGCTGGATGCTACAATCAGAAAGATACGGCGGCTATAGTTCAGTGGCAGAACGCCGCTCTGTGGCAGCGGATGTCGTGGGTTCGACCCCCACTGGCCGCCCCAACCCTCCCACCTGCTTTCTAAGTCTCCTGAAAGATTTTCAGGCTGGCAACCACTCCGGGCAATCTCCCTTGGCGGCCGAACGCACCGGTTCCCTCTGAGCGGCTGTGTGGCGCGACCACGTCCGCGGCCGTCTGGGGTAAAACACATCCTCGATATTCAATCGGAGTGTTTCTTCCAGACCGCGGAGGACTGGGGACCGCCTGCCGGATTCCCCCCATCTACGTTGCCGGCGGCTCACCTGGGCCAAAGAGCAGCCTCCCGAGAAAGGCCCCGCGAGGCCGCTATCCGGGTCGTTCCTCCAGCGGAACGTGGTGCAATGCTTCTTCCTTCGTCTATTCTTCGCGTTTGATTTGAATTTTCGTCTGATTCAAGCGCTGTCCCTGTGGTCTCAAATCTCACGTTCCCGCCCTTCTAATTTGCAGAATTTCGTATTTTTAGCAAATATCTTTCTTTTTTATTGACAAATCAATCATCTCGGCAGTAGCGTCAGGGCGAGTCATAACCTCAAATCGAACCTGCTGCCGGAAGCTCCTCGGAGCGGAATCCGGAGCCGGGCGAAATCGAACAAGTTTCTACAAGACTTGCCCGTGCAGCATCCTCGCCTCCGCCGTGTGGGCGATCAGAAGTCCTTAAGGAGAGAGTCAGATGATCAAGAAGCTTTTTATCTATGTCTTCGTCTTCGTTGGCCTTGTTGCCTCTGTGTTGTTCACACTCCGCGTGAATGCGCAGAGCATTACCGGCGGTGTCACGGGTACCGTCACCGATCCGAGCGGCGCAGCCATCCCGGGCGCAGTCGTCACCGCCCACGATCTTGACACCGACGTCTCCACGCCCACCACCACCAACGCCCAGGGCGTCTATCACATTGAGCATCTGCCGATCGGCAGGTATGAAGTGATCGCGAGCGCGACCGGCTTCAACAAGCAGACGCTCCCACCTTTCAGCCTGGAGGCGTTGCAGACGGTGACCTTCAACGCCAAACTCGGCGTAAAGGGAAGCACCTCGTCCGTGAATGTATCCTCCTCGGACCAACCCATCCTGGACACTCAGGACGACACGATCAGCAGCACATTTACCGCGAACACCATTGAGAACTTCCCGCTCAACGGGCTGAACTTCAGCGCGCTCACCCTCTATACGCCCGGCTCGGTAAGCACCTTCGGCAATACCGGGACCACCGGCATCGGACGCGACACCTACTACAGCGACTCAGTGAACGTGAATGGAAACCGCGCGCAGGCAAATAACTACACGCTGGAAGGCTTCGACATGAACGAGACCTTCAACAACGAGATCGGCTACAACCCGGCTCCGGCCGCGTTACAGCAACTTCAGGTGGTTACGGCCAACTCGCCGGCCGAATTCGGCAACGTGAATGGCGCCGGAGTGGTGAGCGTGCTGAAGAGCGGCACCAACCAGTTCCACGGATCGCTCTACGGCTATTTGCAGGACTATCGTCTGAACGCCGACTCATGGCAGAACAAGAACCAAACGCCGATCATTCCTACCAATCCCTACTCACAAGACCAGTTCGGCGGCACCCTCGGTGGACCGATTCTGCGTGACAAGCTCTTTTTCTTTGTCGATTATCTCGGCTCACGGTACCACGTTGGCGGCATCGGCACCGAGAGCGTACTGACCGCAGCCATGAGGCAAGGCGATTTCTCGGCGCTGCTCCCCGAAGGGTGCAACAGCTCTGGGTATACGACCATCGGTGGCGTGGCGACCTGTAACTCCAACGGATCTATCGACTCCTTTCAGTTGTTCGATACTTTGAACAACAACCAGCCCTTCGTCGGCAATGTCGGCGTGCCCATCGTCAATCCCGTCGCCCAATTCCTGATCTCCAACACTTCGCTGTATCCGCTTCCCAATGCAGCGCCAACCGACGGCATCGCCGCCAACAACTACCAGGCACATCAGCGCAACTACACGGCTAACAATCAGGGCGACATCAAGATCGAGTACGACAAGAGCAAGAGTGATATGTTCACCGGCTTTTACTCGATGTCCACGGTCTATAACGGCACAACTCCCGTGCTGGCAATCAGCTTTACCGGCCCCAACCTGTACCCCACCAAACTCGGTGGAGTGAATTGGGTGCACACCTTCTCGCCTTCTTTTGTGAACTCGCTGCGCATCGGCTTTACCCGCATCGTTTGGACGCAAAACTTCCCCGTCGATTCAACCGGACAGTTTGGTTACACCGGCGATTCGAAGGTCGGCATCTTTTTCCCAAGTGCGCAGGTTGCTGAAGGGTTCACCTACCAGGGAGTGGGCGGAGGCATCTTCGCCGGCGGCAACCCGGCCTACGGCGGAGGCGTAACGGACAATACCTATCAATACCTGGATCAAGCGAGCTGGCAGCGCGGGCGCCACTACTTCACCTTCGGCTTCTCCGCGCTCCGTTACCAGAACAACTATCCCACCGCGAATAACTACGGTTATCTCGGTACCCTGAACTACACAGGCCAATACACCAGCGACTCCGCGGTCTCGACTGGTGGCTACGGAGCAGCGGACTTCCTTCTCGACCGAATCAGCCAGGCGTCGTCTACGTTGTCCAGCGTGAACGTGGGCCAGCGCCAGTGGCGGACCGGAATCTATGCGGTGGACGACTTCAAGATGACTCCGACCCTGACCCTCAACTACGGCTTCCGCTACGAGCTTGACGAGCCTTGGATCGAGCAGCACAACAAAACCGGCAACGTCAACCTGACAACCGGCCAGATTATCTATGCCGGCAGCGTCCCCGCCAACGCGCCCGCAGGATCCGGACTCTGTTCCAATCTCGGCTGCTACGACTGGGCCTACAACCAGTTCATGCCGCGCTTCGGCTTCGCGTGGCAAGCGGCCAATCGCTTTGTGGTGCGCGGCGGATACAATGGCACCAGTTTCTTTGAAGGCAACTCCAGCAACCAGCGCCTCACCTCCATCACGCCCTTCATTCAGGCCCTTCAAACCGTCAATCTTGCCGTGACCGCAACCAACGTTCCTACGCCCTTTACTACCAAAACGGCATTCAACGTCTCCGCGCAGCCCGGCGGGACCTATAACACCTACCCCCAGAACATACAGCCGGCCTATGTGCAGGATTACAACCTCACGCTCCAGTACGCGCTCACGAATTCGCTGACCCTGCAAGCGGGGTACGTCGGCGAGACCGGTCAGCACATTGAGGACTACGGCAACGTGAACCAATGGAAAATCGCCGGCGACCCCGCTTCGGCGCCCTTCTACAACAGCCCCTACATCGGCTGCGCCTCTGCCATAGCTACGCAGGTCTGCTCGAACGGCCTGCTCATCACGGAATCCCGCGCCATGATGAACTACAACGGTCTGCAGGTCGTACTGAGGGAGCGCGCAACCAACGGCCTGGAGTTCACCATCAACTACGCCTATTCCAAGTCCATGACCAACGCGGTGGGCAACTATGGCCTGAACACGGGAGGCTATAACGCGGATCCTGGATTCCAGAATTACTATGACAGCGCCGCCGATTACGGCGTGGCCGGATCGGACATCAAGCATAACCTCAACGGCTCAGCGGTCTACGCTCTTCCCGTGGGCCACGGGCTGAAGTACATGAGCAACGCGAACCGCCTGGTGGACGAGGCGCTCGGCGGATGGAAGATCTCCACCAGCTTTATGTTCTACAGTGGCTTTCCGCAGACCATCGCGGCCGGCAACAGCAATGTGAACAGCTATGGTCTGACGCGGGCGGAGCAATATCGGCCGCTGCACGTGGTCAACCGCTCCCGCTTCCACTGGTTTGGCACGGATCCGTCGGCCCAACCCTGCACCACGGCTGGCGTTGATAACGGCGTGTGCGCCTTTGGCATCCCTGCGCAAAACACCTTTGGCAACTCCGTCAACGGCGTAGTGCGCGGCCCCGGCTTCCGCGACGTCGATCTCTCCGGCTTCAAGGAGTTCCGTATCATTCGCCAACAGTTCCTCACCTTCCGCGTGGACGCCTTCAATGCCTTCAACATGGTCAGCTTCGGCAATCCGAACCTCAGCATGTCGCCGCAGTTCGGCTGGCTTGCGCAGAACGATGCCATCCGTTCGGTTGAGCGGCATCTGCAATTCTCGGCCACCTATGAGTTCTAGCTCGGAGGCCTCGACCGGCTGCCGAAATCCGACCTCGCGATCGCGAGCTCGGGGCGCCAGCCGAGCTGCTCCCGGGTAAGACTTGGGGTCAGACTCTGCCCCGCTCGCAGCGGCTGAAGCGGGGCCACAAAAGGGTCTCGCCGGCCGCGGCAGCGCTTGCAGCCAAAACTTGCAGCCGAAACTGGAAGCCGAAAGCTTGGAGCCGAAACCTTGAGCCGTCATCCGATGCTTGGTGCCGACCAACCCTCAGGAGGAGGAGCGATCCAAGCTTCATTCATCCCTCACGCGTGTTTCATCAGCGCCGCCCAGCATGATCGAAGAGTCTGCAGAGGGGAAGGCATGTGAGGATGGGGAGTCAATGCGCTTTACAATGAACCAGAAGTCGCCAGACAGGGAATCACCAAACCGCTCCGAATCTGCAAAATCCGATGACTCCCCTAAACCCAGGCTCGATTTCATTCTCCAGAGCCGCTACGGTCGACCCACCGGCTCTCAGGCTTTGGAGGAAGTGCCTCCATTGGCCTTCCTGTTCGTCCAGCCGCTGCTCCCTGCCGATTTTTTATTTCAGAAGCATTTTGCTCCAACCGCCTCCGGGATAGCCTCCTTGCCTGAATCCGAGCCCGCCTCCGAAACACGTCTTCAGAACGCAGCCTCAAGAGCCTGATGTATGCCGATCTCCCTGGAAGTGACCGTAGACTCGTTGGATTCATCGCTGGCCGCGCAGGCAGGCGGAGCGGACCGCATTGAACTTTGCTCGGCTTTGCGTGAGGGTGGGGTAACG
>JAJYZE010000209.1 GCA_021800195.1 Acidobacteriota bacterium | reverse complement strand
TGTGCGAGAGATCGCCTCAGGCCGCGAGTGGCTCACTGCGGTGGGCGACCTGCACAGCCAATGCCAGAACGGCCATGCGGTTGCAGTTGCCGAGCAGCGCCTGGCAGAGCGTCTGTCCGGATGTTGTATTCGGCTGCATCCCCTGCAAGCAGGTCATGCGCTCCCCGCGGTCTTACGCCGGCTTCAGGAGGGCGGCAGTGATGTGGAGTGCGAAGCCAACTATCTTCGCACTGAATCGAACCTGTACCACACTTCAGCTCGGATGTTCGAAACGGGGCCGGAAAAGGCGTTCTGATCCGCGCCGGCCGAATCGAGGCGCCGGGTGCCCGGTGGAGACTTCATGATTCACGACAGGAAGATCGCAGCGCATCCGGAAATCCCTTGGGGCGTGCGTCGAGCCATGCCTGCCGATCTGGAGGTGCTTCTGGCCATCCAGCACGGATCTCCGCAAGCGCCGGCCTGGAGCAGCCCAACCTGGCAGCGGATGCTCAACCTTGATCAGGCAGGCTCACTCTCGCGCGTCTGTCTGGTCGCTGAGGGCAAGAATCCAACTCTGCGCAGCCGATGGGTTCTGGGCTTCTGCGTCGCCTGTTGCGCTGGAGAGTGGTCCGAGTTGGAGAGCGTTGTCACCGAGGTTTCGGCTCGCGGCCAGGGAGTGGGCAGGATGCTGTGTCGCGAGGTGATGGATTGGTCCAGAGGGCAGGGAGCAAGAGTCATGGACCTGGAGGTTCGAGCCTCCAACCTGACTGCCCAGGCTCTCTACCGATCTTTGGGATTTGCGGACCAGGGAGCGCGCCGGAGGTATTATCAAGACCCAATCGAGGATGCTGTTCTCATGTCTGCCGAGCTGTTGACGGCGGCGGCTACAAGAGTGCTCCCGTAGTTGGAGAAGCCTGGCCGGCCGGGATGCGAAGGTATAATCAAGGGCTATGGTTCGGGATGGTTTTTTCTACGGAGCTTCGCTGCTCGGAGTTGCCGTGCTTGTGTATCTGTGGACGCATTGGCTGAGCCTGACACTGATTCCGGTCGCCTTGGCGGCGTTTTTTCTCTGGTTCTTCCGCGATCCCGAGCGTAGGATTCCGGAGGGTGACGGCCTGATTGTCTCTCCGGCGGACGGCAAGGTGGAGGGCGCGGAGTGGATCGAGACCTCTTCGGGCAGCCGGCTTCGGGTGACGATCTTCCTGAGCGTGGTGGATGTTCACGTCAACCGGGTTCCGATCAGCGGCAGGGTGACGCTGGTGGAGTATAGAAGCGGCGATTTTCTCAACGCGATGGATCCGGAGTCTGCCGTGGTGAATGAGCAGACGCTGATTGCGATTGAAGATGGCCCGTTCACGGTGAGCTTCAAACAGATTGCCGGCCTGCTGGCGCGCCGCATCGTGTGCAATCTGAAGGCTGGAGATACAGTGCTGCGAGGGCAGCGCATGGGTATGATCAAGTTCGGTTCCCGCGTGGATGTGCTGATGCCGGCTGATGTGGAGCTGCGGGTGAAGCAGGGCGAACGGGTGAAGGGCGGCAGTTCCATTCTGGGGGTCCTGCCGGGCTACAGCGGCGAAGCGGCCAAGCGCGCTTCCGACGGACGGAACTGATGGCCCAGGGAACTCACTCTTCGGCTCGGCGAGGCATGTACATTCTGCCGTCGTTGTTCACCGCGGGCACCATTGCGCTGGGCTATTACGTCATCATGGAGAGTATTCGCGGGACCGTTGTCAGCGACCCCGGGCTGCGCGGGATGGCGTTTGATCGAGCGGCCCTGGCGATTATCTTTGCCATCGTCTTTGATGGCCTGGATGGCCGCATTGCCCGCATGACCAATACCTCCAGCGAGTTTGGTAAGGAGTTGGACTCGCTGGCGGATGTGATTACCTTCGGGGTGGCTCCCAGCCTGCTGGCCTATCTCTGGGGAGTTCGCCAGCTTGCGCCCAGTGGCCACCCTGAGATTGAAGGCCGGGTGATGCACTTCGGCATCGTGGTGTGCTTCCTGTTTCTTATCTGCGGTGCAAGCCGCCTGGCGCGCTTCAACATCAGCGTGAATCCGCAGCCGCGCAACCCCGGACTACCGGGCAGAAAGTACTTTGTGGGCATGCCCATCCCGGCGGCAGCCGGCGTCCTGGCGGCCGTAATTCACTTTGAGGCGGGCTCTCCGGTGTATAGCGTTTGGATCTCGCTGGTGTGGCTGGGTCTGGTAGCCTTCACCGGCTTCCTGATGGTGAGCAGCTGGCGTTTCTGGAGCGGCAAAGAGATTGACATGAACGCTCGCAAGCCAGGCCGTCTGCTGGCCGTAGTCGTGGTGATCATCGGAGTTGTGGTGGAGTGGCACCAGACGGCCCTGTTGGTCATGGCGCTGGGGTATCTGGTTTCGGGAGTCATGGCGAGACTGGCCTATTCGTTGAAGCGCCGCATGACGCAGCGTGCTTCTTAGGGTCTGCTTTTTTGAAGCAATGCGTTACCCATGCTGCAGCTTAGCGCTCTACCGCCAAGGCGACGGAGTTGCCTCCGCCCAAACAGAGCGCAGCCACTCCCTTGAGCGCGTCGCGGCGCTGCATCTCATAGAGCAAGGTGACCAGGATGCGAGCGCCGCTGGCGCCGATGGGATGGCCGATGGCGACAGCTCCACCGTTGACGTTGACGCGGTCCAGTGAAAGACCGAGTTCCCGGGTGACGCCGAGCGCTTGGACGCTGAATGCCTCGTTGAGTTCAAAGAGATCGACATCCTGGAGCGACCAGCCGGCACGGACCAGCAGCTTTTGCACCCCTGTGACGGGAGCCAGCATCACCCAGCGTGGAGCCACGCCGCTGGTGGCATGGGCGCGAAGGGTGGCCAGCGGCTTCAGGCGCAGTTGATGCGCCCGTTCCCTGGACATGAGCAGGACGGCGGCGGCGGCGTCATTCATGCCGGGAGCGTTTCCGGCGGTTACGGTTCCGTCAGCCTTGAACGCCGGCTGGAGCGCGGCAAGCGCCTGCAGGGATGCGTCAGGACGGATGCTCTCGTCGTGTGCCAGGGTGCTGGGAGCCGCTCCTTTTTTGGCCGGGAGGGCGATGGGAACGATCTCGTCGCCGAAGCGTCCCGCTTGCGATGCGGCAGAAGCTTTGCGGTGCGAGCCGAGCGCGTATTCGTCCTGCTCCTGGCGGCCGATGGAGTGCTTTTCCGCCACCAGCTCCGCCGTCATGCCCATGTGCTGATGTTCCATGGCGCACCACAGACCATCGTGAATCATAGAGTCGATCATCTGGCCGTCGCCTGCGCGCAGTCCGGTGCGCACCTTGGGCAGGAGATAGGGCGCGTTGGACATGGACTCCATACCGCCGGCAACGGCGATCTCCGAGTCGCCGGCGGCGATGGCGTGCGCGGCCAGGGCGATGGCCTTTAGCCCCGAGCCGCAGACCATGTTGATGGTGAACGCCGAGGTCGTGTCGGACAGCCCCGCGCGCAGCGCGGCCTGACGAGCGGGATTCTGGCCCAGGCCCGCGGGAAGGACGCATCCCATGATGCAGTCCGTTATCGCCGAAGGATCCACCGCGCATCCCTGGATGGCGGTCCGCTCTACCGTGGCACGCACCGCAACCGCTCCGAGTTCCACGGCGGAGAAGTGAGAGAGTGAGCCAAGAAACCTGCCCACCGGGGTTCGAGCTGCACTGACGATCACCACTTCACGCATAAGCACTCCATCCGGCCTGACGGGCCAAGAGGGCGTGCCCATCGCATTGGCCAAACACGATGACGAGGCGCGCAGCGCTGAGAACGATCCAGCGCGTCATGGCCGCACGTAGTATACGATGCGCAAGCGGCGAACAGACTCTGGTCGGAAGGGAGCAGAGTGTCGAGAGCGGCTTTCTACCCTGAATCCTCGACATCGCATTGCCTCCCGGATCGCGCCAGGGATGGAGCCGGCAGTAAAGGCTCCTACAGGTTGCATGGCCTCTGTTCTCGGTGTGGGGAGGAGATTTCGCACGCTGCGACGAGCAGAGTTCAGATGCTTCTCGATGCTGCGCCGCCGGAAGACCTCATAAAACCTCCCCAGCTGCGAATCCTTGGACGAGGAGCAAGACTGTGGGTGAGGGAAGCCGGCCGGCGGAGGCAATGGAAAGATCTCGTTCGACGCCGGGCCCCATTCTGAAGAGAGATTCGCGTGCAGCAATTTTCCGTATCGGGCTTCACCTATCTGGAGTGTGCGGCTTCCACTGTTTTGGCGAGGCAGGATGGAAAGATCCGCATCTGGACAGACGGGGGTCCGCGGAAGGACGGAAGCGCGAAGGAAAAAATCCTTGTATGGCCTTCTTTTTTTCTTGACTCTTCGACGCAGGAAAACTATACCTTCGATAGCTGCTCTCTACAGACAGAGCAGCGTCGATGTTCACCATCGATTGGGAGCGCAGGCAAACGCAACCAAGGCAAAGCACGAAAGAAAAAGGCAACACACCCAGGGAACGCTCTTGAAGCGTTCCCTGATGTGTTTTTAGCGCCTTCTCAAGTGTCGTGAGGAGGGGCGAATCGAGACACCGAATTCCTTCTTGCCATCAAGCAGTATGCTGGACCCATGACCAGAAGACGATGGATTGCCGATACATGGACTGAGACCAGCGCGAGCTTGCGGGGAGAGCAGGCGGCGCATCTTGCGCGGGTCCTGCGGGCGCAGACGGGACAAGTATTTGACGTAGTGGCGAATGGATTCCTGCATCGCGCGGAGGTTATTTCCGCCGGTGAGAATGAGGTGGTATTTGCCCTGAAGGAGCAACTAGAGGCTGAGGTCTGTCTCCGAATCCACCTTTTGATGGCCGTCTTCAAGTTCGATCATATGGAGTGGGGGATGGAAAAGGCTACCGAGCTGGGTGCAGCTCGCCTCTCTCCGGTGATCGCGCGAAGGACAGAGAAGCATCTGGCCCAGGCCGCCGCCAAGCGTGTAGAGCGCTGGAGAAGGATCGTACGGGAAGCTGCGCAACAGTCGCGGCGCAGCGATGTACCGGTGGTGGACGATCCCGTCGCGTTGAAGGCGGCGCTGGGTGGCGTGAGCGCGGAGACGAGATTTTTGCTGGCGGAGATCGAGCAGGAAAACTCCCTGCGCAACGAGCTGGCCCGCGAGCGGCTGCGTGAGAGCCTTCCGGTAGCGCTGGCGATAGGGCCGGAAGGCGGATGGACGGCCGAGGAGATGGCGCTATTCCGTCAGAACGGGTGGAGGCCAGTGACGCTTGGACCCCGGATCCTGCGTGCGGAGACGGCAGCCATCGCCGGCCTGGCGGTCTGCGCGGCAATGTTGCAGGGGTCTTGATCTTTCCTGGCGAGGAGAAGAGCGATGCAAAGAATCTGTTTCGTGGCTGACGGTCTGTGGAGATTGCTGCTTTGCGGAGTTCCAAGCGGATGCATCTGGGCGTCGATTCAGCTCCAGAGGCTCAGGTTCTGAGACACCCCCGCCAGTTCGGCGGATCTGTTCTACCGTTCCGACGCTTGCGGCGCCTCGCGGAACTTCTCGGGGTGTTGCTTGCGAACTATAGCATTTTCAGTGTTGATGGGTGTTCCGAAGAGGGCTTCTATGGGCGTTTTCCTTGGGGAAAACGCCCATAGAAGTCGAGACATTGGATACTCCTGCACTGAAACTGCTTTAGTCGAGCTGCACCTCAATGGACTGGGACTCGATGTCCAGTTTCAGGATCCGAAAGCTGCGAATCTGTCCAGGGGCCAAAGGTTCAATCTTCGCCGGTAAGGCTGCGCTACCCTTCCATCGTGCGCTGAGCATCGAAGTTAGCTGTGAAAGATCGGCACCCGCGCTGCCGGAGTCCGCCGCCGGCGCAGGGCTGCGGCTAAGCAAACACGGGGCGCGAACCCCTTCTCCCAGCTCCACGATGACTGCTTCCGCGGTGTGTTCCGCACTGGGAACGGAAACGACCCG
>JAJYZE010000208.1 GCA_021800195.1 Acidobacteriota bacterium | reverse complement strand
GCACATGCATGGCCCCGGCCTGAATCGCGGCCCGCGTGTTCGCTACTCCCAAGCCGCGGTCCGTGTGGCCGTGGAATCCAAACTTTGCCTGCGGAAACGCTCTGGTCAAATCGGTGAAGGCCTCCCATACCTCCTCCGGGCTGGCCCCTCCGTTGGTATCGCAAACCACAATGCGGCTGACCTTTTGAGTGACACACTGCTGGGTCAAACGGTCAAAGTAATCGCGGCTCTTTTGCCGGAAGCCGGAGTCGCAGACACGCCCGAACTCTCGCCGCCCGCAGCGGGCGTCCATGGCGTGCTCCAGATCCACCAGCACCTCCAGCCCATGCGACTGCAAACAATCAATCGTCTCAAAGGCCATGCGCAGATTCTCCTCGGGCGTGGCCTCCAGCGATCGCTCCACATCCAGCAGCCGGCTCTTCACAACAATCACTGCGGTTGGAATCAGATGCCGATGGCGCAGGATAAACTGAACGTCCGGCCAGTCTTCCACCCGGACACCGCGGCCGCGCGAACGACCGAAGAGCGCCAGCTTCATGGCCCCGGTCGTAGCGCCGGCCAGCGCGTCGGCCAACTCGGAGACAAACTGGTTGGCGCCGGCAAAACCGATCTCCGCATAATGCACGCCAAACCTGCCCATCCGCTCCAGCAGCCGCACCGCGTTGGGTGCGGAGATTTCCAGGTTCGGCTGTTGCAGACCATCCCGCAGGCTGGTGTCAAACAACTCAACTTTTCGAAGACTGGCGTCCTGCATCTCTTTACTCTGGCTCCGCGATCTTGCCGGGGAGCCGGCATGGGGCGTGCCTCTATTTAATCATGCGTCGGATGGATCCCCACGACCCGTCCAGCGTCCAGCGGCTACTCAGCCAGCCGGGCAGAACGAACCGGCCAGAGACTCTACTTGCCCCGGTGGACGTGAAAGCAGGACCAAACCATAACGGATGAGGAGAAAGCCGTCTCCCTTTGGAGGCGCTGTTCCTATGAAAGTTGCCGGCCCCAGAACCGGCCCCAGAACCTGTCCCAGAACCTGTCCCAGATTGGCATCTACGGCACGGCGGCCACGGCGGAGCCCGCCCTACCGGCTCCTCACCGCTCGCCGGTGGCTCCCTGCTTCGGCCCGTCTATGGAACAAGCTCTCAGCCGGGTTCTCCGCTCCGCAGCCTGGTGACGATCTTCGTGGTGGAAGATCCCTCGACCAAAGGCACAATCTCCACCCGCCCCCCGGCTGCGATCACCTCCTCGCGCCCCACCACGGTCGCTGGGGAATAATCGCCGCCCTTTACCAGAACATCCGGCTTCAGCGCGCGGATGAGTTCCAGCGGGGTATCCTCCTCAAAGATCACCACCGCATCCACGGCGGCCAGCGCCGCCATCACCCGCGCTCGCTCCCGCTCGCCGACCACCGGCCGCGAGGTTCCCTTGAGCCGGCGCACGCTGGCATCGGAGTTCAGCCCCAGCACCAGCTTGCTCCCAAAGTGGTGACACTGCTCCAGCAGGGTGACGTGGCCCACATGCAGCAGGTCAAAGCATCCGTTGGTAAACACGATCGTCTCACCGGCCGCCCGCCATTCGGCCACACGCCGGGCCAGACGTTCCTGAGACAGGACCTTCTCGCCACTGCCGACACCGCTGGACGGAGTCAGCTCGGCGATCAGCTCGTGCTGTGCAATGGGTACCGTTCCCCTCTTGCCGACCACGATCCCCGCGGCCAGATTCGCCAGCTCCACCGCGGTCTCAATCTGCAAGCCGCCCCCCAGCCCGGCGGCGAGGGTAGCAATCACCGTGTCGCCTGCGCCGGAGACGTCATACACCTCCCGGGCGCGCGCCGGCGAGTGGAATCCGCCACCCTTCCAGAGGACCCGGATTCCATCCTCGCTCATGGTCACAGCCAGATACTTCAAAGCATGCTTCTCGCGCTGCGCCTCTCCTGCCTCCAGCAACGCCGCGGGCAGATCGGCCGCCACGCCCGTTGCGGCTGAAAGTTCTTGCAAATTCGGGCAGATCATCGTCGCTGAGGCGTACTTGCCAAAGTCTCTGGTCTTGGGATCGGCCAGCACGGGAACCCCGGCGGCGTTGGCGGCGGCGATCAGGCGCGCACAGAGTTCCGCTGCCAGCGCTCCCTTGGCGTAGTCGGAGAGCACTACAGCCTGCACCCGGCTGACCATGGGCTCTGCGCGCTCCAGCAGGCGCTGTTGCTCCTGGGCTGAGGGACCCTGCCGGCTCTCTACATCCAAACGCAACAACTGCTGCTGGCGTCCCACAATCCTGGTCTTGGAGGTGGTTGGCTGGCCGGTGACCACCACGGCGGAGGTGTCAATCCGCGCCGCGGAGAGCAGCGCCGCAAGCTCGGCCTTGTCCTTGTCCTCGCCCCAATAGCCCGCCAGCAAAGCCTTGCATCCCAGCCCTGCCAGGTTCATGGCTACATTGGCCGCGCCGCCCGCCCGCTCATAGTGCTGGGCATGGCGCAGCACCGGCACCGGCGCCTCGGGCGAAACTCTGTCCACCTCACCCAGAATGTAGCGGTCGAGCATCAGATCGCCAACCACCAGCACCGACAGCCGCCCAAAACCACCCTCGAGCAACTCTAGAACAGCATCCGTCTCCCGCAGCATCTTGATCTCCACCCTGGAGGTTTGTCCCTGGCTCCATCATCGCACTGGCGGCTGAAGCAGAGCGGCCCGCACCTCAGCCATCACCTCTTCGACGGTGATCGACATCAGGCATTTTTTCTCCTTTTCAATGCAGGTCTCCAGACCGCACCCCCAGCACTCCACCCGGTGGTAGATCACGCGATGCTGAGAACCGTAAGGAAACCACTGCCGGGGGATATTGCGCGCCGAGAAGAGCGCCACCACCGGGGTGCCCACAGCGGCCGCCAGGTGCATAGGACCGCTGTCGTGCCCCACAAACAGCCTGGCCTGAGCGATGGCCGCCGCGCTCTGGCGCGGCGTCAGGCGGCCACAGAGGTCCAGCACCGGCCCTCCACCATTTTCACTCCACGCCTGGGCGGCCGAGCGGCTGGCCTCACTCTCCTCCGCGGCCCCGATCAACAACAGGCCGCGCTGCGGAAACTCCGCCGCCAGGCTCCCCAACAGCGCCTTCCAGTTGTCTCGGCCCCAATCTTTGGCCTGCACCTTGGTGCCGACGCTCACAGCGATCCTCTCGCCCTGCCACCCCTCCGCTTCTAGCATCTCGTCCACAACCTGCTGCTCGGCTGCGCTGAGATGGAGATTCCAACTCCTGGGATCGCGCAACCGTCCCGGGTCTGCGATATCGGCGACTGCGGCCAGTTCGCCGATGCAGCGCGCCAGCCTGGCAGCCTCCGGCTCTAGATTGCCGCTGCCCATGGCGCGATCCCTACCGCCGGTTGCGGCACCGTAGAAGTTTCGCTGCATCCCCTCCGTCAGCGGGACGCCAACGAGCCGGCGCACGCCACAAAGGCGAAAGAAGAGTTCATCGCGCCGAGCCACCTTCACGCCGCGAGCAGCGGCCAGATAGACCAACGCCTGCGGCCTCCAACGCGCGATGCTCCACCACAGGCGGAGCAGCTCGGGCAGGCTTCGAGTTCCTACCGCGTACCAAATATAGCTTTGCACCAGCCCGGAACCCCGCAGCACCTCCGCTGCTGCCGGCGCCTTGGAGTTTATGGGCAGGTTGGTCAGCATCCGGCGCTCCGCTTCAGGAAAGGCCCGCGCGGCCAGATGGAGCGCGGGCAACGCCACCACCATATCGCCCAGGCTGCCCAGCCGATAGATCAACACCCTTCGCGCCGTCTTCGCCATTCTCTTCAGTGTCGCATCGGCGTCTGAATCTCACCAAGCCCCTGCGAGCCGCCATGCCCTGCTTAGCCACTCGAAGCGCCATCAGCACCGGTATATTTCCACCGGCCGGACTCGCATCCACGGATTCGCATCCACGGATTCAGGCCCCACGGGACCGCATCTCCCAGCCGAGTCCCCCGGCCGCGCGAGAACTGGCGCAGCGTGGCTCCCTTCCCTGCCTGGCTTCCAAGCTCTCCCATTCTCCCTGGCGGGGGTAGCTCCGCCCCTTGGCCTCGAAGCAGGACCTATCGCTTGTGGCGCGCCTCCATTATCCTTGCAATCACCAAGCCATGCTGGACGCCGCGCACATCACCGCCCTGCAAGACCGGTTCACGGCCCACGGACACGATCCCTCGCTGCCCGCCGCTCCGGCCCGCAGCAGCTTTGACCAACTTGTTCTAGACCAGCACCAGGCGAACTTTGACCTCTGGCACTGTGAAGATCAGGCCCGCGATCCCCTCGCCTCCGATCACAGCATCGTTCTGGTCAAACAGCAGATTGATCGCCTCAACCAGACGCGGAACGACCTGGCCGAGCAGCTCGATCTGGCTCTGCTGGCCCTGGCGGACCAGAACCAGGCATCTCCTCTGCACTCCGAGTCCCCCGGATTGATCATCGACCGGCTCTCCATCCTGGCGCTCAAGATCTACCACACTCGTGAGCAGTTGGACCGCTCCACCCCAGAGCACCGGATGCGCAACCAGGCCCGCCTTATGGTGCTGCATGAACAGCGAACCGACCTTGCAGGCTGCCTGGACGATCTATGGGCGGATGTCCTCGCTGGCCGCCGCCGATTCAAGCTCTACCGTCAGCTCAAGATGTACAACGACCCAACGCTCAATCCAGTGCTCTATACCCGCTCTCCAAAGTGAGCGGTTCCCGTCCAATCCCTTATCCGTTACACTCTCATTTGACCGGCGTCATCCAACCCTCGTATAAAGCCATTGCATACTGAACTCATCCAACCCTCAGCTCACCGTTTTCCCGAGAACACCATGGCAACCAAGCAGGCTTCTTCAACCCAAGACAACAGCGCCGCGAAAGCACCCAGGGCTTCGCGGGGCTCGCGAACCCTGGCCGGCCATCCGCAGCACGCCGTTGATCCCAACCGAAAGTCCACACTCGCTCTTTACGAGAGCGCGCTCAAGCTCATGCAGACCGGAAAGTATGAGAAGGCTCACGATGCCTTCACCCGGATGCTGGAGTCCGCTCCACAGGATCTGGCCGACCGCATTCGCATGTACATCTCCGCCTGCGTAACCCAGATCGAAAAGAGCTCCACCAACTTCCAGAATCACGGAGAGCGTTACGACTACGCCGTCTCCCTGCTGAACCAGGGCAACTATGAGGATGCCCGGGAGCACCTCCAGCAGATTCTCCTCGAGGAGCAGTCGGCCGACTATGCATTCTATGGCCTGGCGCTTCTGGCCAGCCTCACCGGCGATGCCGACTCCTGCGTTGAGCACCTGGCCGAGGCGATTCGGCTGAATGGACAGAACCGTCTCCAAGCGCGCCTGGACTCGGACTTCGACGGCGTAGCCGACGACCCTCGATTTACCGAACTGCTCTATCCAGAGGTCTGAGGCCGCTTCCGCGCCAACCGCTCCAACCGTCCCCACAGCCCCGAGGAAAAGCCTCCGGGTCCCCGTTGGAGCGGAAACCAGCAATCGAACCACCGGGGCGGTCCCGCCCCCCATCTCACCACCCGTGTGGGATCTCCCCGTTTTGATTCAACTTCTTCCCTCCGGCTGTTA
The DNA here is from genome assembly GCA_021800195.1 of Acidobacteriota bacterium. Lineage (GTDB taxonomy): Bacteria > Acidobacteriota > Terriglobia > Terriglobales > Acidobacteriaceae > Granulicella. The sequence continues at coordinate 313 of JAJYZE010000208.1, read as the reverse complement.
TGCACAAAAATGCGGGAAACATCTTTCCTGTCTTCTGCGTCCGAATACACTGTTAGCGAATGCGCAACTCTCGCCAGCTTCGAGTCGTGGCCATCGGCGGCGGAACAGGCTTGTCTACACTGCTGCGTGGACTCAAGTTTTACGTGGCGCCGGCTCCCGGCACGCCGCAACTTGCCTCTTCCGGGCCAGAAGCCAAGCCGCCCCTCATCGATGAGCTGGCCGCCATCGTCACGGTCACCGACGATGGCGGCTCCTCCGGGCGTCTGCGCGAGGAGCTCAACATGCTTCCTCCCGGAGACATTCGCAACTGCCT
>JAJYZE010000207.1 GCA_021800195.1 Acidobacteriota bacterium | reverse complement strand
CGGCGGCGCGGGCACATCGGCCAGCCAGTTCCGCGCCGTGGCCGAGATCGGCATCCTCTTCGGCAGCAACATCACCGGTAAGTGAGTCCCGGCTTCGCCCGGTTCACCCTTCCCGCTACGGCCGCGCAGATCGGCCGCCGGTATCGGCTGCATCTGCCTCGAGCACGGCTTCCGCCGTGCTCCTCCTTCTTTGTTGAAGGATGAATTAAACCGCTTCACTCCATTCTCTCTACTGGAATAGAGCCACTCTAGCGGTTATTCTGTTTGGGGCCTTCAGAGGTCCAGTGGAGGGATGGATGAAAAAAATCCTTGAGTTTTCTCTCGCCGCAGGCGCGGCTCTTCTGTCTTCAGTCCTCGCCGTTCCGTGCGACGCCGCCCAGACACAGGCCCCGGCAGCGAGCCAGCCGGCCTATTTGAACCCACAGTTGCCCGCTGTGGAGCGTGCCCGGGATCTTGTCAACCGCATGACCCTCCAGGAGAAGGCATCGCAGTTGGTCAATCAGGCGCGAGCCATTCCGCGCCTCAAGGTTCCGGCCTACGACTGGTGGAGCGAGGCGCTGCACGGCGTCGCCGTGGACGGCACCACCGAGTTTCCCGAGCCGATCGGCCTGGGAGCCACCTTTGATCCCGCCGGGATCCACACCATGGCAGTCGCCATCGGCACCGAGGCTCGCGTGGTCCACCAGCAGTCCGAGCAGGATGGCGCCTCCGCCATTTCCCATGGCCTGGACTTCTGGGCACCCAACGTGAACATCTTTCGCGATCCCCGCTGGGGACGCGGCCAGGAGACCTACGGGGAGGACCCCTTTTTGACCGCGCATATGGCGGTCGCCTTCGTCACCGGCATGCAGGGCGACAACCCGAAGTACTATCGGGTAATCGCCACGCCCAAGCACTTTGACGTGCACAGCGGCCCGGAGCCGACCCGTCACTTTGCCGACGTGGATGTCAGCCGCCACGATGAGGTGGACACCTACGAGCCGGCCTTCCGGGCCGCTATCGTCCAGGGCAAAGCGGGCTCGATCATGTGCGCCTACAACGCCATCGACGGGCAGCCGGCCTGCGCGAACCAGTATCTGCTGCAGGATCTGCTGCGCGGCCATTGGGGCTTCCAGGGCTACGTCGTCTCTGACTGCGATGCCGTCCAGGACATCTACAACTTTCATCACTACCGCCCCACCCAGGCGCAATCCACCGCCATCTCCATGGAGCGCGGCATGGACAACGAGTGCGCAGACGGGATGGCCAAGGTAAAGGGCGACAGCGACTACAAGCCCTACATCCAGGCCGTACAACAGGGTTATCTGAGCCAAAGCGCCATGGATACCGCACTGGTGCGCCTGTTCACCGCGCGGATCAAACTGGGCATGTTTGACCCGCCCTCAATGGATCCCTACGCGAAGACCGACCCCAGCCAACTCAATAGCGCGGCGCATCGCGAGCTGGCTCGCAAGCTCGCCGATGAGTCCATGGTGCTGCTCAAGAACGACGGCACGCTGCCCATCCGGCCCAGCGTCCACAGCATCGCGGTCGTCGGCCCGCTGGCGGACCAGACCAACGTCCTGCTGGGCAACTACAACGGAGTTCCCACCCACACGGTGACGATGCTCGAGGGTCTGCGAGCGGAGTTTCCGGGAGTCAAGATCACCTACGTGCCAGGAACCCAGTTTCTGAGCGATGCAGGCGATCCGGTTCCCGCCAATCTGCTCTCCACGCCGGACGGCAAGCCCGGCCTTCTGGCGGTGTACGCCAACCCCGGAAGCTTTGTCCCGGGAGCCGGAGGGCGGGCTAAGCCGTTGGCCAAGCGCATCGAGTCCCAGGTCAACCTTAGTCAGAGCAACCTCCCCGCTCAAGTTGCGGGCAAGAAGGCCATCAGCGTTCGCTGGACGGGGTTTCTCACGGCGGCGGAGACTGGCGACTACCGGCTCGGCATCCAGGGCGACGGTCATTTATCGGTCCAGGCAGACGGCAAAAACGTTGCCAATGAGTGGAGAACGCATGGGGTGCAAGCGAAGTTCGGCCGCATCCATCTGGAACAAGGCCAAAAGGTGGCGATCACGGTGGAGTATGCCAGCCTGAACGGAGTGATACCCCAGGCCAAGCTGCTATGGTCGCCGGTGAGCAACACTCCCTCGCCAGCCGCGGTGGAAGCCGCCGGCAAAGCAGACATGGTGATCGCCGTTGTCGGCATTACCAGCCAGCTTGAGGGCGAGGAGATGAAGATCAGTGAGCCTGGATTCCTGGGTGGCGACCGCACCAGCATCGATCTTCCCGAGCCCGAAGAAGCTCTGGTGGAAGCGGTGGCCGCCACCCACAAGCCCCTGGTGGTGGTGCTGATGAATGGCAGCGCGCTGGCGGTGAACTGGATTCAACAGCACGCCAACGCCGTTCTGGAGGCATGGTACTCCGGCGAGGAGGGTGGAACCGCTATCGCCGACACGCTCAGCGGCAAGAACAACCCGGCCGGCCGGCTGCCGATGACCTTCTATAAGGATGTCGGCCAGCTCCCCAAATTTGAAGACTACTCGATGAACAACCGGACGTACCGTTACTTCACGGGCAAGCCCCTGTATCCCTTCGGTTACGGCCTGAGCTACACCACGTTCGCCTACAGCGACCTGAAGCTGCCGGCCTCCGAGCAGGCCGGCACTCCGTTGGTTGTGTCCGCAACGGTGACCAACACCGGCAAAGTAACCGGGGATGAGGTCGTCCAGCTCTATCTGAAGTTCCCACCGATCGCCGGAGCTCCGAAGATCGCTTTGCGCGGATTCCAGCGCATCCATCTGGCGCCTGGCCAGAGCGAACCGATACACTTTCGACTCAAGAACCGCGATCTGAGCATGGTCACTCAGGACGGAGATCCCATCGTCGCTGCGGGAGACTACACGCTCAGCATCGGCGGCGGCCAACCGGATACGGGGGCGCCAACCGTTACGGGCAACTTCCACATCGACGGCCAGATCGGCCTATCGCAGTAAGAAGGCAACCATCCTCCCCGAGTTCACCCGAGCGGGCTGCTGCGGCCGTGCGCAAAGCGTGCAGGGCCGCGGCGGCTCGGGAACATCGCCTCCACAACCAGCTCCCCCAGCCGCACAACCTTCCCCCAGCTACTTGGATCCGTGCCGCGGCAGAGGATAAGATCGCAGCTATGGCGGATGTTCTCCCTTCACCGGCCTCTTCTGCTTCTTCCGGCGATCACCTCTCCGCATCCTCCCGTCACCTCTGGCGTCCTTTAGGCAGACGGCGCGCCGCCGCGGAGATCGGCGTAGGCTATGGCCTGATTCTGGTGGTCCTTTGGACCCCGCCGCCTTGGCAACGTCCGCTCTACCTCTTCACCGCGCTGGTGCTCGCTTTCATCTTTGGAAGCAGCTTTGACAGCCCTCCCTCCATGGGACTGCGTACCGGCAACTTCCTGCGTTCGCTCTGGGTGGTCGCGGTGGCTCTTGCGCTCTGCTCTATCTCTGTGGCGGCGGCCATTTTCCTGCATACTCTCCACTGCCCGCACCGGCTCGTCCCGTTCTTCAAGCGCTATGTCGGCTATGCTGTCTGGTCCTTTGTGCAGCAGCTTCTCTTGCAGGATTTCTTCCTTCGCCGGCTGCTACGGCTGTTGCCCAGCACTGGCGTGGCCGCGCTGGCCACGGCCGGAATCTTTTCGTTCGCTCATCTGCCCAGCCCCATCCTGATGGTGGTCACCTTCACTTTGGGGCTGGTCTCCTGCCTGCTCTTTCTCAGGTACCGCAACCTCTATCCGCTGGCGATGGGGCATGCCATCCTGGGCATCACCCTGGCCATCACGCTACCCAACGCCGTGATCCACAACATGCGGGTCGGCCGCGGCTACTTCAGCTATCGGGCGCCGCATCTCCCCACTCAGCGCAGCCACAGCGACCAGGTGCTGTCCACCAGCGCATGGGTCAACACCGAGGCTCCTACCCTGCGCTCGCGGCGCCAGGCTCGACCGTAGAAGATACCGGCCAAAGCCGCCATCAGCACGTACCTCCAGTTGAAGTGCAAGGCGCGTTTATTGAAGTGGGACAGCCCGAAGAGCACGGAGGTCGAAATCAAGGCGGGGATCCGCCCCAGCCGCCGCTCAAGGAGGTTCTGCATCCAGCCGCGAAAGAACAGCTCTTCAGGGACGGCGATAAACAGGAAGGTGAATCCAAAGGCCCCTGCCGCCTCCGCCGGGGAAGGCAGGCGCGCATGGAAGTGCAGGAACCCCAACCCCAATCCCAACAGGATCGCGATCGGCGCGTAGAAGGCGTACTCTCTGCCGCCGACAGACAGGTCGCGCCGACGCAAGCGCAGATCGAAGCCCACTCCGTTCAAATGCCGCACCACCAGAAATCCATACATGCCGGCATCCAGCAGCAGCAGTTTGCTGAATACGGCCAAATGCGGGGGCCAGGCGCCTTCCAGCCAGCGCAGATCCACCGCGAGACCCAGCCCTGCCAGCACCAGCAGTTCCCTCCAGCTCCCGCGCTGCTGCGGGTCGGCTCTGCGCGCATCCTCCAGCAGTGCCGCCACGACCACGGGAAGCAGAAGGTAAAGCGCCAGCCAGCGCAGGTGAAAGTCCCCACAGGCACAGGCAACCAGCAGATACGGCACAGCCAGCACGGCGGGAGCTCCCAAACGCGCCCAGGTGGCCGGTTTGCTCGGCCGCCGAGCCAGCGCCTGTGCCCAGGCTTGCGCACGTTCTCCGCCGAAGCCCAGCACCAGCAGCGGAAGCAGGGTCAGGCAGGCCGCGAGGAGCATCATCGCCCACGCCGCTGCGCTGTATCCGCCGATCCTCGCCAACCACGACATGCCTCTACGATAGCAACTCGCAAAGCCGTTACGCTGGCTCATCCCATCCGTCGGGGCGCAGAAACATAGGCCGTGACATCAAAGATGAGGCGAGCTGGCTGGGACCGGCAATTCTCGTCTCAAACTGAAGCTGCCCTGCATATTATGCGCCGAGGGTTCGGCGACGAAACGGCATGCGAGATCTACGGAGTAAGCCTCCCCCCTGCTCCGTATGCACATCAATGGCAGCGGCGCTCGAATTCGGCATCGACGGACTTACCACTGAGACGTATCCCGCCGTTTTCACGGGACTTAAGGGTCCGCCGGTAGCCTGAGTTGCCCCATCCTGCGAGCATCGTACGCAGATCTGCGAAACTATCATCCGAGGGCGTATTTCGAATAGAAATCCCTCGAAAGTCGCCCTAGACTTCCGGAGACAGCCATGAGGCCACAGGAATCGCCAATCCAGCTCCTCGACCACGCCGACAGCCTTCGCCGGGCCGTCGCTCCCGGTATTGCGCTCAAACGCAAATCCGCGTTGGGCAATTCATGACGCCCGCTCCGGTCGCCCGTTTCATGGCCTCATTGTTTCCGCCAAGTACCCTGGAAGCGTGTGCCTTGCTGGACCCCGGGGCTGGCATCGGCGCCTTGTCATGTGCCTTCCTGGACCGCTGGGCGGTGGCTTTGCGTTTCGTAAGGTCGAGATTGATGCCTATGAGATCGACGCAACGCTCCGCCAGCACCTCTCGGCCACACTCGCAAGTTACGCCGGGCATCTGCCCGTAGGTTGGCAGGTGTTGGCCGACGATTTCATCGAGGCCGCTGCGCTTCAGAGCATGGCCCCGCGCCGGTTTACCAATGCGATCCTCAATCCGCCTTATAAGAAGATCAGCAGCCTTTCGGCACACCGCCTGATCTTGCGCCAGGCCGGTATTGAGACTGTCAATCTCTATTCGGCGTTTGTCGCGATGGCGCTATCCCTCATGTAAGGACAGTGGCCAACTCGTCGCCATCATTCCGCGCAGCTTCTCCAACGGTCCCTATTACCGCCCCTTTCGCGAATTTCTTTTGCAGCGCACCGCTCTGCGCCACATACACCTCTTTGCATCGCGC
>JAJYZE010000206.1 GCA_021800195.1 Acidobacteriota bacterium | reverse complement strand
TTCCCTTGCGCTTGGCGCGAAGATAGGCGATCAGGTCGTGGATCTGAGAAGGGGTCAGCATACCTCCAAAGGCGGGCATCATCATGCCCCCATCATGAATCTGACGCCACATCTGCTGCCTGGTCAGGCGCTTGCGCACCAACTGAAGATCCGGCCCTCGGCCACCGCCCACCCCTGCCGGGCCGTGGCAGTGCGCGCAGCCACGCTGGGCAAACAACTCCGCGCCACGCAGCTTCGCCGTGGAGCTGGCAGCCATCTGCGTGGGAGCGCACAGAATCAGAGAGCTCACTGCGATCCAACCCGCGACAACAACCTTGCTGGAGGAGATTGACATCCGCATCGTGGCCCTACTCCCGTTCGGAGGCCACCATCGTGGCCCGTTTCCCGCTTCTTGCCGGCGCCGGCGCGTTATCCGCAGGATGGCTCTGCGCAGGAGTCACCTCTATCAGATTGTGCACGTGCCAGGGGACGCTCTCCCGAGCGACATTCGGATGCTTGCGCAGGTAGTCCAGAGCAAGGGTACTCGCCGACGGATCTTCTTTCTCATCGGCGAACTCTGCTTCCTGGACCTTCGACTTTGCTCTCATCCCCAGCCTTCGATAGAGAATCGCAAGATTGTAGTGTGCCGACAGGTCATCGGGATCGATCGACTGCACAAACTCATACTCCGAACAGGCCAATTTGTACTCGTGATCCTGATAGTAAGAAAATCCCAGCTCTCGATGAGCGTCCAAGGATTGCGGAAATTGGGCGATCACCTGCTTTAAATCCGCGATCGCCTCACTCACCTTGCCCTGGTTGCGTTGCACCAGAGCCAGGTAATAAAGAGCCCTGGCGTTCGCCTTTGACAGAGAGAGAGATCTCTCCAGATAGGGCTCCGCCTGGTTGAACTTCTCCCACTGGATCAGAGTGATTCCGATATTTGTGGGAGCGTCTGCATAGCCGGGGCGCAGCGCCTCTACCTGCTTGAACGCCCTCATGCTCGCAGCAAACTGCTGGGCGTCCAGCAACGCAATGCCATAGTTGTTCCAGCGCATCCACTCTGGATTCTCGTCCGGCAGCGGCTTGGCGGCAGGGTTCAGGCCCACGCGTAGCGTGCGCGTGGTACTGCTCATTTGGATCACCGGCTCCGCATAGTGTTGTCCCTTCGGCACCTCCATCGCGTGATCAATGAAAAACTGATCGAACCGTCGATAGCGCACCGCGGCAGTAACGGAAACGGAGTTGCTGCCGTGGGGCATTTTGAAGGCGTAGCGAACCAACTGGGAACGCCCGGACGAAATCGTGTTGTTGAAGGCGACCACATGCGTGTCCCAAACCTCATGCAGGTGATTGAGCTGCCCATCTCGATTGATGAGCCGATTGGTGAAGCTATGCGCCGCCGGATCCAGAGATCCGTTCGGCTCCAGAAAGCCGCTTCTGGCGATCACCGCGCCGCTTGCGTCCCGCACCGTGAACGCAACCCATGCCTGATAGAAGTCCCTCTGCTCGGGAACCAGGGTATGGCCAATCCCCTTGTTCTGAATCACCACGGAGACAGTGACGCGCTGGCCGGCATGAAGCGTGAACGGCTCGGCTCCGAGCGGCGCGATCAACTTCGGCTGGCCCGGCAATGCCGGATCGGCTTCCAAGGCAAAGATATCGATGTTCAGCGCCTGATTTTGCAGGAACTCCGTCACCTTCTTCATCTGCTCATCGAAGTGGTAGTAGGAGGGGATGAGCGTGTTGCCACCCACCCAGCGATGCGAGGCAAGCTTGCCATCCTTGGCTCCGGAGTCCGGCAGTGAGGTCAGCGCCTCCTCCGGCATGTGGCAGGTCTGGCAGGTCGAGACCACCGGCTTGGTATAGAACGGCAGAGGAGACTGCTGCGAGAAGGAAGAGCTTTGCCACTCATCATAAACGGTGAAGGCTCGCTGCCATTTATACAGGTTCAGCATGCGCGGCAGAGCGGCCTTGTGACACGCCTCGCAGAACTGCGGCGTGCTGTAAAACGGCTTCATCACCGCCGCGTCATGCCGGTCCAGATGGGCAAGAATCTCCGCATCCGGCACCGGACCGACGATCGGTTTCCCACCGGAATCCAGCAGAACCGCGGGCTGAGCGAGCACATAGCCTCCCGTCCCGTACCTGCTCACCGACTGAATGGAGTGGCAGATCATGCAGGTGATGCCGTCTTCGTCGTAAGGCCGTGTGCGGGGCTGTCCATCGGTGAGGGCTCCGGCCGCCAGCGCCACAGGATTATGGCAGCCCTCACAGTGCCTTGAAAAGCTGATCCCCCTCTCATCGTTCAGCATGTTCACGCTGTAGAGATACCAGGGCGGGCGAACCGAGTTCGAGTGCGCCGACTCACGCCACTCGGCATAAGACGCCTGATGACAATGGCCGCAGTACTCTGCCGTTGGGATGCTCTTGGGATCAAGAAACTCCCCGTTGGCCGTGGTCATATTGGAGGGCAGGAAGGGGCGGCCTGCGCCAAAATCGTAGTTGTAACCCGCCGCGATCTTCTGGCTGTAGGCCGCGCGAGCCGCCGCATCCAGAGAACTCCCGGCCTTGGAGCCGGTTTGCCCACTCATCGCCGCGCCAGCAGAGATCAGGACCAGAACCGCCGCCGCGAGACTGCGCCTTGAACGAAGTTGGGAGGAGAAATCAAGCTGCATCCTGATACCTCAAGCGTGGTGAATCATCGCTTCGATCTTGGCCCACGTTGGCCGTGGCATAGGGCCTGCGACTGGAATTCCGCAAATCATTCAAAACAGCACAGCGCCCGGAGAGGCCGTGCAGCCGCCTGACCCAAGAGCCAGGTTGCCACCCGAAACAACTCCGCAGCTCATGCATTTGAGCCGTCCCTCCAGGGACCCAGCAGCCGGCCTGGCGGGAAAGACAGGCAACCGCTCCTTGTGTGGCTCAAGGTTGCGCCGAAGCCAGGGGAGCCGCCGAACTCGGCTTGGCGTTGAGTTGCTGCTTCACTGGCGTTCCCTGTCCCTCCTGCAGTGTGAGGATGGTGTCGACGCAAGGCACGGTGAACTCCTCCACCTCTCCACTGGGCCAGTGCACCTCAAGCGAATCAACCTTGGCCGCCGAACCCAGACCGAAGTGCGGCCTCATGTCGGAGCTCGAGGCAAAGCTGCCGCCGGAGATTACGTCCTCGCGCTGCCGCATTCCGCCAGCAGTCAGGTACACGGTGGCGCCAACGGCATCCCGTGGACTTCTGGCTCCGCCGATCAGCTGGAACTCCACCCAGTGATTGTCGTTTTTGTCCACGTCGCGCAACAGCGCCGGAACGGAATCGATGTTATTGACCACAGCATCGATGCGGCCATCGTTGAAGATGTCTCCCACCGCCATGCCACGCGAAGGCATCGCCTCTGCCAGGGCAGTTCCATCCACAGCCGGCATCAGCTCCAGCCGCTTGCCTTCCAGATTATGAAACAGCAGTGGACGCTCCGCCCAACTGGTCCCCCAGTTGTACTTGTCGGCGTCGCGGTACACATGGCCGTTCACCTCCAGCAGATCCTTCCACCCGTCGTTGTCGTAATCCAGAAATGCCGTGCCCCAGCCTAAAAAAGGAATCGTCTCGTCGGCGATGCGCATCGCGTAGCTCACGTCGGTAAAATTCGCATCCCCATCATTGCGATAAAGCACCTTGTAGTCGTCCGAGAAGTTGGTGTTGAAAATGTCCGCCAGGCCATTGTTGAGATAGTCTCCCACGGCAATTCCCATGGACGCCGTCTCCCGCCCCTGTTCATTCAGCGCATAGCCGGAGGCATAACTCTCGTCATCAAAGGAGCCGTCCCCGTTGTTCATGTAAAGGTAATTGGGAGTTGAATCATCGGCCACCAGCAGATCGACTCTGCCATTGTTGGAAAGATCAATAAACACCGAAGAGAGGCCGTAGTAGCCGGAAGGGTCGCTGACGCCGGCATGACTGCTGGTATCCGTAAAGGTGCCGTCGCCATTGTTGTGGAAGAGATGATCGTGCTCCCCGGGCAGACCGCGCGGACCACAGTACGTTCTGACGCCGCGATAGCTGCAAAAGGATACTGGCATTGCCCCGGCATCCTTCTCCTGCGCCTTCAGATCAAAATGAACATAACCGGGCACGAACAGATCCAGCCGACCGTCGCCGTCGTAATCTCCCCAGGTCGCGCCGGTCGACCAGATGCCTTCAGCAAGAGCGACTCCTGCCGGCTCCGCTACATCGGTAAATGTACCGTCGTGGTTGTTGTGGTACAGACGGTTCTTGCCGTAGTTGCTCACATAGATGTCCGGCCACCCGTCGTTGTCGTAGTCTGCAATGGCCGCGCCAAATCCCCAGCGCCCGTTTCCCACCCCGGCGTGCGCCGTGACATTGGTAAAAGTGCCATCGTGGTTGTTGTGGAACAATGCGGCCTGCGGCGGCGGCGAATTTCCTTGCAGCGCATCGACCGTGCTCCCATTCACCAGGTAAATATCCAGCCAGCCGTCATGGTCATAGTCCAGCAGCGCCACCCCGGAGCCAATGCTCTCCAGAATGAACCGCTTCTCCGGGGTTCCCATCTGGTGACGCCAACTGGTCAATCCGGCCGTCTTGGCGATGTCTTGAAAGAGAATGGGTCCGGTCTTCACCGTACCCCCCTCGGTAATGGGGCGGTGCTGCGCATCCAGCACTGGCGCGTATATTCCGCCGGTGCTGGACCCGCCCGAAGAAGGCTCCTGCGGCGGCGTCTGGCTAGCGCCCGCCGGGGAAACCGGCGCGGCTGGAGCCGCCGGGGCTGGGCTCTGGCCGCAAAGCGAACCAGCGCAGAAAGCCAAAACTGCAACCTGCGTCACAGCAGCCCAAAGAGTTGAACGAACCGCAAAGCGAACCAAAGCCATGATAAGGCGAGAGATGTCCTTTCAACGGCAACTCAAGCGCTCGATCGAAGCGCCGGCGAGCCCCAATGACCAGAAGCGCACGCCGCAACTTCATCCGTGTGATCCAAAGTTAGCCCGAAAAATTCGCTTCAGGATCAACCTTTCGATGGAGAAGCAAAAATAATTTGCTCTGCTTTCTGAGGGTGGGAACCAAGCGATTTCGATCTCCGCAGAAGAAGGATATCCCATCAGAACATGCGCTGCTGCCGCCGGCTATATCGATGAAACCGATGTCGGACAGCTCCGGTTGGACAAACCGCGACGGACGCCGCATGCTGGAGGAAACGATGCTCTTCGGCTGCTCCATGGCGCGCGCTGGACTCCCGGCTCACCTTCGACATCCGGCACGCGCCGGACTGAGCCGGCTGGTGGTCTGCGCCGCCTTCCTTCTGGGGGGCGGATCCCCAAGCCGCGCACAGCATTTGAACTATCTGAGCCGGCAGTCCTGGACCACAGAGCAGGGACTTCCGCAGAGCAGCGTGCACAGCATTGCCCAGAACCCGGACGGTTACCTCTGGATCGCCACCGAGGGCGGGCTCGCTCGTTTCGATGGGAACCAGTTCCGGGTCTTCAACCGGAGCAACGAAACGGCCTTCCAAAGCAACGATGTCTGTTGCCTTGTAACCGGATTTGGGGGGCTTTGGATAGGCACCGAGGACGGACTGATCCGGATGCGGCACGGCAGGTTTCGCCGCTTCGGAGTCCCTGACGGACTACCCTCCTCGTGGATCGATTCCCTGGCCTTGGCCGGCTCCGATACAGGCAACGCCCGCTTGCTGGTTCATACCGAAAGCGGCTGGGCGCAATGGACGCACGGAGGCTTCCGCACCCTGACCCAGCCACCGGCCTCGCCAGGCATAGCGCTCACGGAGACAGCCCCGGCCGGCATCCAGGCGATGGCTTCCTCTCCGGCCCCCATCGCGGCTGCCCAACCGATCTCCCGCCAGACGCGGTGGAGTTTCTCCCCCGCCATGGTTGCCGCTGCGTACCCCGGCGGTCGGCGAGTGTGGCGGATCGGG
>JAJYZE010000205.1 GCA_021800195.1 Acidobacteriota bacterium | reverse complement strand
TGTTGGTGTGGAAGTTGCGCGGGGCCAGGAAGCCATAGGCCGGCGCTCCATGGCTCATCGCGGAGTTGGCGATGGAGCTGCACGGTACCGAGGTCTCCGAGGTGGCGCCGACGACCGGAGCGGTGTTGGTGTTGCAGTACTGGGCTCCCGACTGCACATCACTCTCGCCATAGCCGTAGAAGTCGTACTCGCCCTTCCAGATCAGCCCGGGGTGAACCGTCCAGGCCACGTTCACAAACGGCGTCTGGTACAGGGAGTCCAGCGCGCCATTCACGTCGCCAGTATCGCTGAACGCCCGGCTGCCGCTGGCGTCGCTGAAGCGATAGCCCAAGTTCCAGTTCACTTTGGGAGTAGGGTTCAACGCCAGCGACGCCGAGCCGTACTCGGTCGGCGCATTCTCGAAGTCCCTGTAGGGCACCAGGATGTTGTCCGAGCCAAAGCCTTTGGAGATAGGCTCGCAGAGCGAGCCGGTCGCATCAGCAATCGCCGGCAGCACCGAGCCGCCTTGCAGATGGCCGGCCGCACCCTCGCCACAGGCGTTGGTGGAGACATACACGTCGTTGTATGCATAGCTGAAGTCGAAGCCGTAGTACGGACTGGGCGTCAGGTCCATGCCCAGGCTGGCGATCCGGGTGTGCGCCACATGATCCAGAACGATCGGCATGGTCACATACACTCCGCCCACTTCAATCGGGTTGGCAGGGGTGGCCCCCGCTGTGGAGATCCCCGTGTTGTTGGTGTTGTTGTGCAACTCCATATCGTTATAGGCCGCTGTGACACTCGCCCACTCCCTGGGCCGGTACAGCAGATGCACCCGATAGTGTTGCTCTTGCCGCGGCATCACCGGCGTATAGACGTTGTCGTAGTAAAAGATCTCGGCCGTGCCGTTGATGTTTAGCTTGCTGTTGGGGCGCAGCGAGGCGTTGAAGATCCCCCCGTTCTGGTTGATCGTCACCGTCCCCCCGGTGGTCGGATCCGAGGTGGCCGTGATCGGCGCCAGGGGCACGTTGCCTGGGTTGCCGCCTCCCTCGTTCTGCATGATCACATGATTGCTATAGCGATAGGTCAGGGCGAAGCTGGCCCGCGGCGACGCATCCCAGTTCACCGTCGCGTTGTTGATCAGGAAGCGCTGCCCAAAGTAGGCCGGCAGCGGCGCGCCGCCGATCGTCGGTCCGCCCTCAAAGGCCGTTCCCGTTGCCGCTGATGTCGTCACTCCGCTGATCTGGTTGATGGTCTCCTCGCCGGCCGTGGTGGGCGTCTTCACCAGCGTTCCGCTGCTCAGCGCCGCCGCTCCCGGCTGGTGCGCGTCTGAGAAGGTGATCTGGTCCGAGAAGCTGATCGTCCTGGTCGCATCCCAGGTGATGCCATAGTCGGCCGCAATCACCTCGCGCTTGCCGCTAGCATGACCCTGATACCTGATCTCGGTCTCGTTGCCGTCCAGCCCCTGGAACTCCTCCCAGTAGTTGGGCATATTCATGTTCGCGTTGGTGTAGCGCAGATCCCCGTTCATCTGGATGTTCTTGAGGCTGGTGCTCTGGAACCGGAAGATCTCCGTGGGCAGAATCACCCGCCACGGCTGGGAACGGTAGTAGCTGCTGATGACGTTGCAGGCCGGATCGATGATCGGCAGACCCCCGCCGGGGTTGGGGGAGAGGATCTGCCCGCTGTTCTGCAGACTGCTGCTGTTGCAGTTGGCCGCCGCAAAGCTCCCCGAGCTGTTATAGCCATAAGGATACGCCGTCGTGTAGCTGTCCAGCAGGGCCACCTTCTCGCCGTTGCCCTCCTGCACTGTGTACAGCGCCGGATCCATGATGAAGTAGGAGTCGGCCTTGTAGTGATCCACCTGCTCCTCAAAGGTCAGCTTGGTCCCCGGGACCGGCTTCCAGTCGATAGCCCCCGTGAAGTCGTCCGTGCTGTTGCGCTGGTACTCCTCCAGAATCACCTCTTGTCCGGCCACCGAGTTGCCGCTCGGCGTCAGGCTCGGCCCCTGAAAGATATTCTGCGCGTAGGCCACGCGGATGGTCACCTTGGAGAGCGGAAACAGTGTCAGATCCGTATTGAGCATGTGGCGAACCGTGTTGTACAGGAAAGGCGAGTCCTGGTAGGTCACCTCCGGCCAGCTCAGATATCCCGTCGGCGCCGTCGCCGCTCCAATGGGAACCCCCGCCTGCCCGGTGGGAATCTGCGGGCTACCCAACAGATCATAGTCAAAGTACGTCCGGTCGCGCCGGAACATTCCATTGAACTCATACAGCTTGCCCTTGGAGAAGTTCAGGCTCGCAAAGTTGTTCGGATCGCCGCCAAAGCCGTTGCTGAAGGCGGAAAGATCGTCCAGCAGCGGGTGCTTGCTGCCCGGAAGCGCGTGCAGCGTAAAGGTCTCGCCCAGCACCCGCGGCCCGGACTGGATGTTCACCAGCGTGTCGTACATGTCCCCGCTGCCGTTCTTGGCCACAAAGTGCCCGCCCAGATCCGCCGTCTCGTGCAGCACATAGCCATCCTGAACCACCGCCTGCTGCCCCTGCGGCACACTGGCCGTCTGGGCCCCCGCCACGCCGGTTACCAGCAACAGGAAAGCCGCTCCCAGGTGCCCAGCCAACCGCCGAGCGCCGGTGGTTTGTTCCTTGCTCTGCCGAGCTTCTCTTGTCTTGTTCATCTCAAGCCTCACTTGACTCAACCTCGATTCCCAAAACCTGGATCCCTGCCAGCATCCAGAACTCCCGCGCCGCCGACCTCATCCGCAGGACAGCGGCGCAGCCTCCAGCTTCCCTAGCGTAGAAACGCCTCGTCCATGTTCGAGCCATGAATGTAGGTGTGGCAGGTCGTACAGGGAATGCTGTCCGACGATCCCGCATTCATCCCATGCACCGCGTCGGCAGCCACCTGGCTGTGGCACTGGTTGCACAGCACGTTGATGTTCGGCATGTTCAGCAGACGCGCGTTCACCGAGCCATGCGGCGTATGGCAGCCCATGCACCCCTCGGCCTTCACCGGCGCATGCTCGTAGACAAACGGCCCCCGCACATCAATGTGGCACTTGACGCAGACCATGTTCTGATCCACTGTGTTCCTCAGATTGTTGGCCTGGAAGGTCCCATGCACGTCATGGCAGTCCGTGCACTGCATCAGCCCTTCGTTCACCCGGTGATGAAACGGCATCGAAAAGGACGGCTTGATGTCGCTGTGGCAGCGGTAGCAGAGCAGCGGCTGGGTGGCCACCAGCAGCGTCGTCTCCGGCTCCGCCTTGTGGATGCTGTGGCAGCTCAGACAGCTCACCCCAGCTCGGGCGTGCGGCGAACGCAAAAAGTTCGGATGCGTCTGCGCATGGCAGCTCAGGCACGTCGCATCAATCTGGCTGGGCGTCAGCACGTCGAAGTGGCGGATCTTGGTAATGTCCCCTCCTCCGTCCACGTGCGCCCTGCCCGGCCCATGGCAGCTCTCGCAGGTGTGCCCCGCGTGCCCCTCCAGCAGCGCGATCTTGTGGTGCGGATTGCCGGCCATCTGGCTGGTCAGCTCCTGATGGCACATCGCGCAGGTGGCGTTGCCCACATACTGATTCGAGCTCGCTGCCGCTGCCGCGCCCGATCCATGCTGCAGCGTCGCGGTCTGCGCACTCGCGCTCCGGCCTCCGGCCAGAGCCAGCACCCCGGCGAGCGCTGCCAGGGGTACATACCTTGCTATCTTGCGGGGCTTCTGCCTCATCACGGTCTACACCTCAAAGTCTGCGGATTTTTGGTCTTCTGTTGCTTACTTCCTCCGCTAGACCTTTATCTCGTGCCAGCCTAGCGGTTGCTGCTTGCCCTTACCTGTGATATCCGTCACAACATGCACATTTCGTTTCTGACAAAACATTCATGCCAGCCCCAGAAAATTCCGTAAGTCGTTGAAAAAATTATCCTTCACCATTGGACGGCCAACAGAATGCCGAGCGCTCATCGGCTTTTATGTGCGATATTCGGAATGCGGGCGAAACCCTCTTCCCAAAAACACCATTCCTTTGCGGTTGGGTATCGCTGAGCCAGACGAACAGCACGACCCCTCATTGAAGCCGGGCGCTTCATCTCCGGGACCATCTTCAGCCTGATTTAAGGAGGGATCCTTATTACTGGTTTGTATGCGCCGCCTGTGGATTCAGGGTGGACTGTCCGCCCACTTTGGGGAAGTATCCGGCGCGCGTGCGGACGCGCAGTCCATGAAAGCCATCGGCTTCCGCCACCACATGGATGGTTCGATAGCCACCCAGCGACATCGGTTTGCTCGGATGATATTCGATCAGATACTGGGAGCGGATCTCCTTTGCTACTCTCTCGGCAACTCCATCCACGTCCTGCAGCTTCCTGGGAAAATAGGCCTGGCCGCCAGTCTCATCAGCCAACTGCAAGAGCACCTGCTTGGAGTGCTTGGCTTCCTTGCGATTCAAGTCCCCACCAAAGAGCAGACCAATGCAATAGATGGATGGTCCATCGAGCTGCTGCACCCTCTGGATCGTCTCCTGGAGCGTCGCATTGGAGGAGTTATCATCGCCATCCGTAATAATCAAAAGCACCTGCTTGGGTTCTTTGGAGTTCTTCGCCAGGTAGTCTGCAGATGCAATCACCCCGTCGTACAGCGCTGTTCCTCCGCCGACTTTGATATAGCTGAGCCCCTGTTGCAGCTTCGCGATGCTCTGGGTGAAATCCTGATCGATGTAAGGTTCGGAGTTGAAGTCCACCAGGAAAGCCTCGTCCTTGGGATTGGAGAGCTTGACCAGGTTCAGCGCCGCCGCATCCACGGCCGGACGCTTGTCATACATGGAACCTGAACTATCAATGAGAATGCCCAGTGAAATGGGCTGATCCTCGTGCCCAAACTCTTCAATCTTCTGCGGGACGCCGTCCTCGTAGACTTTAAAGGCGCTCTCCGGCAATGAATTCACCTCATGTCCCGAGGAATCAAAGACGGATACATTCAGGCGCACCAGATAGGCGTTGGTGATCAGCGTAAAGTTGCCGTTCTGCTTGGTAACCAACTCTGATTGGCCTTGGAACTGCACGGGACCCGGCTCCGCCCCGGGCGCGTCCGGCGAAGGCACAGGATCTGAGTCCACGGTGAGCGGCGCGGGAGGATGCTTCTGCATGACCGCGCCATGGGTAGGTGGCGTCTGTGGCGGGACATCCTGACTCGCCGGGCTCTGACTGGAAGCCACCGGGGAGAAGGCCGAAAGGCACCCGGCCAGCACCGCTGCCAGAAAAAAGCCCCAAACCGCAACCCGAACCAATGTCTTTTCTTGAGTTTGCACTGAACCCCTCACAGATCTTTGGTCTTCCTCTTCTGGCCTTTCGGATCTGGCTACCTGCTTCCATGGCGGTAGCAGCCGCATCTTCAATGTACGCCATTCGACTGTCCTCTGAGGAAAAGCAGTCTGCTTTCCATGCCTTGGAGACTCAATCTGGTAGCTGGGCGATCTTCGACCTTTTGATTGAAAGCTGCTATGCGCGTATGCTCTAATTCGCCCAGCCGCCCTCTGGACGCATGCGCGGTCTTGTGCCCATTTTTGATACCCCACCCTACGAAAAGAACCAAGAGGAATTTTGTTCATGAATTTTGGCCCAGTTGCAGCTGTGATCTTCAACTTTCAAGATCTACCTACAGGCGCCTCGGGAATCTCCCTGGGCGGTGACACGATCTGGCTCTGGATCGCCCTTGGTGTGGGCGTTCTGGCCCTGATCGCCGCCCTTGTCCTGGCCCGGAGCGTCATCTCCGGAGACACCGGCACGGCCGAGATGCGCGTCATCTCGGACGCCATTCGCGAAGGCGCCGAAGCCTTTCTCTCCCGCCAGTACCGCACCATTGGTCTGATGGCTGCCGTACTGGCCGTCGTCATCTTCATCGGCTACAGCCTCTCTTCCAACACCCATGGGGTTGCTCTCCAGACGGTCATCGCATTTCTGGTGGGCGCCGCCTGCTCCGGCCTGGC
>JAJYZE010000005.1 GCA_021800195.1 Acidobacteriota bacterium | reverse complement strand
TGGACCCAAGTCCGTCCCCTGCGCCACAGCCTTCGCCTCTCCACGATATCCTTTACCCGGTGCGGATGACGATCGAATCATGACCATGCAGTACAACTACGGCAGGCCACGGGGCTCGGGAGCTTTATCCGGGGTGCTACTGGCGATGATCCTGGGAGCCACGGCGCTGGGTGTCTTTGTCCACAGCGCTCGCACGGGCGCCGCTGGCAAGCTGGCGGCGCTCATCACCGGCCATCCTCCGGCCATTGGCTCCGCTCAGGATGTTGTACGTCAACTGCGGCAACTCCATCGCTTGCAGACCGCAGAGGATTCGCTCGATACAGTGGTGGATACGAGGCCCGGGAACAACCCCGCTTCCACCCGCACTGGAACCTCTGCACGGGCCGGCGCATCCCTCTCCCTTTCGGCAATTCCACGGCCTCCGCCATCCATCGCACACCCCCAGGTGCTTGTGCATGGACTCGCCACGGCAGGCGTGGACATGGACAAGCTGCAACCGGATGAGGTTCTGATCAACGAGAACTCCGGCGGACGCTCGATACGCCTTGAGCTTCCCCGGTCCGAACTCTTTGGCGCATTCGTCGATGCCGCCGGGACCCGAGTCTATACTCCGTCAGCCGATTCCTTCATCCGGATCGTTCCAGATCTCGATCAGCAGACGCTGCAAAGAGTTCAGGCTCAGTTGCAGCAGACCGCACTCCGCGATGGAATTCTGGATACAGCGGCCCGGAATGCCCAGGCGGTCCTGACCCAGATCCTTCGGCAATGGGGCTTCCAGCGGATTGAATTTCGATAGATTTTGCAAATCAAAGGGGCTTGCGACCATTTCAGTGCGTCCAAAGAGGAGATGCAGGACTTGACTGCGACCGCACCGAGATCCGATCGAGAGCCTCTCGGCGAGCGGCAAGCCGGAGCGCGGATCGCTCGCAGGCCGGCGCTTCCGGCGCTCACCGGTCTGCGCTCTCTGCTGGCGATCACCATCGTCCTGTTCCACTTCACGCCTTCTGGACTGAGTTGGAGCCGGCATCCGTCCATCACTCTTTATCCGCTCATCAACATCGGCTACGTCTTTGTCAGCTTCTTCTTTCTCATCTCCGGCTTCATTCTGGCCTACAACTACGCCGGGCGCTCGCAGCCGATGAACGCCGTGGACTTCTGGGTAGCCCGCCTGTCTCGCCTGTACCCGGTCTACGGCTTCACCATGCTGGTCTCCATCCCCATGCTGATGACGGAGTGGGCGGTCCGTTCCCGCACCGACTTTTGGATAGGAGCCATCGCCACGCCCCTGCTGGCTCAGGGTTTCTTCCCTCACCTCGCGACCTTCTGGATGACGGTGACCTGGACCCTATCCTGCGAAGTGGTGCTCTACATCGCCTTTCCCTGGCTGTTGCGCCTGCCCTGGCCGCGCAGCACCAGCAAACTGGTGGCGTTGGGTCTCACTCTCTGGGCCGTGGGTCTGATTCCGCACACCGTCTATGTTCTGTGCAATCCGGATCAACTGGCCCACGCCGCCAACCGCTATAGCGATGGTCCCTGGCTCGACACCCTGAAGTTCACTCCTCTGCCCTACCTCTGCACCTTCCTTGCCGGGCTGACGCTCGGCCGGCTTCATGATGCCGCCCAACTCAGCGAGCGCGCTCGCGTGATCCTTGGGACACTCGGCTTCGCGGGATTTTGGTTTGTGGCCTATCATCTGGCCAACTCTCTGCCTTACATCATGGTGCATGGGGGCCTGCTGACGCCGTTATTCGCCATGATCATTCTGGGTCTCTCCGGCCCCAGCATCCTCGCCCGGCTTCTCTCCTGGGAGCCGCTGGTGGCCATTGGAGCTTCCACCTACGCCCTTTATCTACTCCACTTCAACACCTACATCCTGCTGCACAAATACCACGTGCTAGACAAGCTCCACGTGGCGCGGTTCGATCCCTGGATCTCCTACATCTTCGTCATCCTTCTGGCCGTCGCGGTGCGCAAATGGCTCGAGCACCCGGCTCAGCAAGCGATCGGCCGCTGGTGGAACCGAAGAGCGGAGGCCAGGCGGGCCAGTTCCGTCCTGATCGGCTAAAGATTTCTTCCGTGTCAGCGCAGCACCCAGCTCGGCCTTTTGGGGCGTCTTGCTCAATGAGGACGCCGCAGCGAGCCCGCTTCGGCCGGCAAAAAGCAATAGAACTGCTCCGGGCTACGCCGTCACCAGGGATCCCAGTTTTTCGCCGGCGATCACCCGCAGGATGTTGCCCCGTTCGCGCATGGAGAAGATGATCATCGGCAGGCGGTTGTCCTTGCACAAGGAGACCGCCGTGGTGTCCATCACCTGCAGGCCCAGCCGGATGATCTCCATATAGCTGATCTCCTCGAACTTGGTAGCGTGGGTCACTTTCTTCGGATCAGCGCTATAGATGCCATCCACGCTGGTGGCCTTCAATAGAACCTCCGCACCAATTTCCATGGCGCGCAGGCTGGCGGCTGTATCCGTCGAGAAGTACGGGTTGCCGGTGCCTGCGGCAAAGATCACTACCCGTCCCTTTTCCAGGTGGCGAATCGCGCGACGGCGGATGTACGGCTCAGCCACCTGATGCATCTGAATGGCGCTCATCACCCGAGCATGAACCCCTGTCTTCTCGATGGCATCCTGCAGGGCGATAGCGTTAATCACCGTGGAGAGCATGCCCATATGATCCGCCGCAACGCGGTCCATATGGATCGCCTGCTCCGCCACCCCGCGGAAGAAGTTTCCGCCCCCGACGACGATGCCGATCTCGCAACCAGAGCGTGCCGCCTCGGCGATCTCCTGCGCGATGGCATTCACAAACAGCGCATCGACACCAAAACCTCGGCCAGCCGCCAGGGCCTCTCCAGAGAGCTTTAACAGAACTCGCTTATACATGCTAACGATCAGTGTACAAGTTCGCGCAGCGGGCGGATTCCCACATCTCGGCACTTTGAGGTGTGGATTGGTGTGGGGGGGCCATCTCGGCCCCTTCGCGATTTGGGTTCGCAGAATGCTTCCATGACGATTACGGGATGGCGTGGGAGGTATCTTTCCTCTTCCAACCGGGCGCATCAGGTTCACATGCTACCCCGTCCTCAAAGATCTCAGCCCATAGGTTCACACCCTTGGCGGATCAATCATTCATGCATTCGTGGATGAAAGAAAGGTGCAGATCTTTTTGTATTCTCCCTCGCTGAGCCTGAAGCGGAGCGCGTCAGCCGTCTCTTCCACCTGCTTTGCGCTGCGCCCGCCGACAATCGCGGCGGTAATCGCAGGGTGGTGCAATGTCCAAGCCACGGCAACCACTCCCGGGGTCACGCCATGCCCATGGCCAATCTCGCGCAGCAGCTCCACCAGACGCAGGTTGCCGCTCAGCTTCGGCTCACTGAACTCAGGATTTCTGCGCCGCCAGTCGTCGGCGGGGAGCGCCGCCACGCGCTCGGCACTCATCTTGCCGGCCAGCATGCCGGAGAGCATGGGCGAGTAGTTGATGACGCCGATGCCGTTTTGCTGCGCAAAGGGCAGAATCTCCGTCTCTACGGCCCGGCGCAGCATGGAATACGGCGGCTGCAGACTGGTAATGGGAGCGATCCTCTGCGCGCGCTTCATCTGCTCCACTGAGAAGTTCGAGACCCCGATCCAGCGCAGCTTGCCCTGCTCACGCAGCCGGCTGAGCGCCTCCCAGCCCTCTTCGATCTCGCTGTCGGGATTGGGCCAGTGAATCTGGTACAGGTCGATGGTCTCCACTCCCAGCCGTACCAGGGAAGCCTCCACTTCCTCAGAGAGCGAATGGGCCTTCAGCGAGTTATAGATGGAGCGGTCCTGGTGCCAGCGCATCGAGCACTTGGTAAAGATGTACGGCTTGTACGATGAGGATTTTACCGCGCGCCCTACAATCTCTTCCGAGTGGCCCAGCCCATAGACGGCCGCGGTATCAATCCAGTTGATGCCCAGATCAAGCGCGCGATGGATGGCGGCCACAGAGTCCTTGTCGTCCTGGGCTCCCCACGCATACTGCCAGTCTCCCCCGCCGATGGCCCACGCGCCAAATCCAATCGGAGTGAGGTGAAGATCAGAGTTTCCAAGAGTTCGAAGTGCGGAGGATACGATCGGAGTGGACATACCACCAGAATAGAGGCGGCGCAGAGTGGAAACAATAGGCAGGTCCCACACCTGCTCTTCGTTCAAAAACAAATCCGGTCAAAGGGCGCACCGCATCTCGGCTCTTCAAGATGGGGTGCGCCTGCGCGTCGGACGTACCGATATCGCTGTCGAGACGGGCGCGACCGGATGCTGACGCCACAAGACCCGCAGCACAATCGAGCAGTCTTACTGCCCGTTCAGCATGCCCATCACCGGATCGGGCAGTTGTTCGTTGGCATGCTTCAATAGCAGCGCAACATCCCACATCTGATCTTCGGTCAATATGCCCTTGAAGGAGGGCATGCCGGTAAGACGGATGCCATTGTCGATCTTCCAATAGGTAGCGCCCGGAGGATCATCGCTCACCCCCACCACCTTTCCGTTGTGGTGCCTGACCCACAGTTGCGGCGCGTGCGGAAACATTCCTTTGGCAATGGTTGCCGGCTTTCCAGGAGTTCCATGGCAACCGGCGCACTGGAGCTTATAGGCCATGGCGCCGGTCTCATAAACATCCTCGCTGATGCCGAAAGGAGGTTGTTGCATGTCGCGACGAATGCGGGCATGCAAAGCAATGTGCACGATCTGTTTCTCATAGGGAAAAGGCTTGTCCGCGGTGGCTACCGGCGGATTGCCAAATCGAAGGTACGCCCAGGTACCGAAAAACAGAACGACAAACGCGAATAGAAAGCCGAGTAAGAATTTGAAGCTGCCGGACGCTCCCGAGCGCCCTTTTGAGCCGCCAGTTGGCATGAAATCGATCTCCTTTCGATTTTTGTACCTCGATAGTGTACGAGGAAAATGGAGACTCTGGGTAAATTGAATTTCGCCTTCCAGGGACGGTCAGGGAACTTCCCGGTCCTTCCCGGCGTAAGATACTCTGCAAGCTGCGGGCCCGGCCAAGCCGGCGCGACCGATGCCAGGAAAGGATGCGCCAACCATGCAGACCAGAATCACCGGAACCACCATGCCGGTCCTCGAAGCCCTCTTGCAGCCTGGCGAGAGCCTGATCTCCGAAGGGGGAGAGCTGAGCTGGATGAGCCAGACGATCGCCATGACCACCCATACCCAGATGGCGGGCGGCGGCGGCATCTTTGGAGCCATCAAACGCGTGGCCGGCGGCGGCACCCTGTTCATGACCGAGTACACCGCTCAGGGATACCCCGGCGAGGTCGCCTTCGCCGCCAAGATTCCCGGCCAGATTCTCCCCGTCGAGATTCAGCCCGGGAACGATCTTCTGATTCATCGCCACGGCTTTCTCTGCGCTACACCACAGATCCAGCTCAGCGTCGGCCTGCAGCAGTCGCTGGGCGCGGGCATCTTCGGCGGCGACGGCTTCCTTCTCCAGAAGGTCTCCGGCATCGGCACGGCCTGGCTGGAGATGGGTGGAGAGATGGTCGTTCGCGACCTGCAGCCCGGGGAGACGCTGCGCGTGCATCCCGGCCACGTAGGAGCCTTCCACACCAGCGTCAACTTCCAGATCACTCGCCTCCAGGGCATTCGCAACATGTTCTTCGGGGCTGACAGCATCTTTCTGGCCGCGCTCACCGGACCCGGCAGGGTCTGGCTGCAGACGCTTCCCCTGGCCAACCTGGCGCACGCTTTGCAACCTTACCTTCCTTCCGCGAACCAGGAGGTCAAAGACGTTGGCGCGGCAGCCGTGCTGGGTGGCATCGTCGGCAGCATGTTTGACAATCGCTGAGCGCGAACCAGACTCTCTGGACATCTCTGCCGGTCCAAGGCGCCGGCAGAGGTCCCTGGACCGCCCCACCCCTCCAGAATTCTGCCAATCCGGTTGCACACCCTCATCAGGCCTTCGGCAAAGCAAAACCTCGTCTTCGTCCTTCCGCCTGTGGCAGCCGCCCGGGCTCAGGCCGGCGGCTCTCGCCGTTCGCATAGCCAGGGCATCTCAACGCCCAGGTTGCCAGCTTCAGCCAGATCACCGCTACGAAGAACAGCAATGAGAACCTCGGAACATGAACTTTGCCGTTGACGCGCATACTGTTCTTCTGAAGGTTGCAGCAGCGCTTTGCACCATGCGATCGTCGGCCACCAGACGAGGCTTCGGAGGCCGGCTCAAGCCTGGGTTTGCACCCTTCGTTTGCAACCATCGCTTCCTGTTGCCGACGGGTGGATCGCGCCGCAAGACCTTGGAGATCGCCGCAGGCTCATTCTTCGACGAAGAGATTGGGAAGAACCTCGCCCGCGCGTCCCTCCACAACCTGCGTGAAGGCAGCGGCATTCAGAGGCGCCTCTGGCCCGACATAGACCGTGCGAGCTCCCCCGCCTCTGGCCCAGTGCACGAAGTTCGCCGCGGGATAGACTGATCCCGAGGTTCCCACCACCAGCATCCAAGTGGCCGCCGCCAACTCCCGCTGGATCCGCTCCATCTCCAGCGGCATCTCGCCAAAGAAGACGATGTGCGGGCGAAGACGGCCCCCGCAGACGCAGAACGGCACTTGATCCAAGCTGCTGTAGATCCTTCGGTCCTCCACCGGCGGACGGCCGCAATCCCGGTCACAGCGTGATTTGGCCAGTTCTCCGTGCATGTGCAGCAGCCGCGTGGTTCCTGCGCGTTCATGCAGGTTGTCCACATTCTGCGTGCAGACCAGAAGGCGGTCGCCCAGCTTCTCTTCCAGTCGGGCGAGGGCGAAGTGGGCAGGGTTGGGCTGCGCTTGTTGAGCCGCATGGCGGCGCATCGAGTAGAACTCCCACACCTTGGCAGGATTCCGGTCCCAGGCCTCTGGAGTGCAGACGTCTTCCACACGGTGACCGGCCCACAAACCATCCTCGGCGCGAAAGGTGGGTAGACCGCTCTCGGCGCTGATGCCCGCTCCGGTGAGCACAAAGACACGATCGTGCGACGCAATGCGAAGTTGCATCGTTGCTCCTGGCGAGCGCTCGGGCCGTGCCCTCGCCCCCGCAGCCTCTGCCGCCGCAGGCGCTGCCTGAGATAGACAACCTTCCGTCCATCTTAGAGAGAAATGGGCGGCTTCTCAAACCGCTGCGCAGAGCGGGCAGGGCTCAGCCGGGCTGCCTGCGGCGATTCCGCCGGCGTTCTGTGGTGTCTGCGATGAGCCACCCAGCCAAGGGATCTGCGCCCAAGGGATCTGCGCTGTAGAGCCGGCACGCAGGCCCAGACGCTGCGCCGGGAATCGCAGTGGACGGGCGGCCACGCAAGCGAGTCTTCACCGGCTTCAAAAGGACGCAAAAGGCAGGGTGATGCAAATTGCTGGCATAATCAAATCCATGTCGAGCCTGCATATTCGGGCCATGGGTGAATCTTCCGGATCTCTCTGGAATCTCAGCGCCCATCAGATTCGCGATCTTGCGGCATCGCTCCGCCCCACTCCCGGCGGCGGCGCCATTTCCCTACTCACCGCAACCCTGGGACTCGCCCTGGTACAGAAGGGCGTAAGCGTTTCGCTCAAACGAGCGGGAGACGATCAGGCCAGGCACGCCTCCTTGTCCGGCTTGTTCGGGAGGATCCCCAGCGCTTTGGACTCCATCAGCCGCCTGGTGGATGCCGACGCTCAGGCCTTCCAGAGCTATCTCAAGGCTCGTGCCCTTCCCCGAGGCACGGAGGCTGAACAGACCCGGCGCAACACGGCCATGAAGGAGTGCATTCTACAAGCGACGAGAGTTCCCCTGGCCGCGGCGCGGGCGGTCTGCGCCGCGCTGGAAGACGCAGCCACCGCGGTGGATCTGTGCGATCTTCATCTGCTCTCCGATATCTTTGGTGGCGTCCTGCTGATGCAAGCCGCCGTCCGGGCCATCCTCTTGAACGTGGACGCCAACCTTCTGCTGATCTCTGCCCCTGAAGCCATCTCCACTCTCCAACAGGAGAGACAGGAGATGGAAGCGGAGTCGAACGCGCGCGCGGAGGCCATCGCCCGGGCGCATCAGGCTCGTCTGGACGCCGCAAGCAACCTCTGCTTCGCCTCTGCGCCCTGAAGATGATCTTCACGCCATGCATAAGAAGGGAGCATCCAGCCGGTGGAAGCGGGGCAGAACATGAGGAGCAAGAGAGCTGATCTGGTGCTGGGGGAGATTCTGGCCAATGCCATCACCCATGGGGCCGGCCTGCTGCTGGCCGTGGCGGGAACAGCGTACCTGATCAAGGCCTCGATGGGAACAGGACCAAGGTGCGTTGTCAGTTGCTCGGTGTACGCCGGAACCCTGGTGCTCATCTATCTCTGCTCCACGCTCTATCACTCACTGGTGGCCACCCGTGCCAGGCGCGTCTTCCAGGTGCTGGATCACTCTGCCATCTACCTGCTGATCGCCGGCACCTACACTCCTTTCCTCCTGGTCGCCATGCGCGGGCGGTTGGCCTGGATCCTGTTCGGCGTGGAGTGGGCGCTGGCGGCCGCGGGAGTCGTCTTCAAAAGCCTCGCGTTGGGACGTTTTCCGGTCGGCTCCGCCCTGTTGTACCTGCTGCAGGGCTGGCTGGCTGTCCTGGTCCTGCACCCCCTGCTGCTCGCCATCGGCTGGGGTGGAATGCTCTGGGTGATCGCCGGCGGAGTCGCCTACACTGCCGGCATCGCGTTCTTTGCCATGGATCGCCTGCGCTACTTCCATGCCGTATGGCATCTCTTTGTCCTGGCGGGCAGCATTGCGCACTATCTAGCCATCCTGCTTTATGTGACCCCGCTCAGGCATCTTCCGGCCCGATGAAGATCGGATCCCTGGATCGCGGCGCCGGAGATCCTCCTCCGCCAGGCTTGACCCATCTTCAGTTGAAACTTGCCGGGGCGGGGAGGATCTCCAGTCCGGACAGACGATATCATCAGAGTTGGTGATTACCCCGGGAAGGCCGCGCCATGGCTTCCGCATTCCACCCCGTCCGGCTGACCTGCGGGGGAGTGCGAAGACAGGCAAGACGCCGATGGATATCCAGGCGTCAAGGTGATGCCTGTAGGGACAATACCCGAAATTGCCACCACCGCGTCTGCCAAACTCATCCTTCTCGCAGGAGAGCTGATTTGAATCGATACCTCTTCAAGGCCACCATGGTGGGAGCGTTGGGCGGCTTGCTCTTCGGCTTTGATACCGCGGTCATCGCCGGGACCACCCAGCAGTTGAGCCAGATCTTCCACCTTACCCCATGGACCCTCGGGCTTACCGTCTCCATCGGGCTAGCGGGCACCATCCTCGGAGCGATGACATCCGGTGTTCTGGGACAAAAGATCGGCGGCCGGGAAGCGCTGCGGATCATGGCCTCCCTCTATCTGATCTCTGCGCTGGGATGCGCCTTCGCCTGGAGCTGGAATGCTCTGATGGTGGCGCGCTTCATCGGAGGGTGGGGCATCGGCGGCTCCAGCGTCCTGGGCCCGGTCTATATAGCGGAGCTGGCGCCGCCCAAGTGGCGCGGTCGGCTGGTAGGCCTGTTTCAGATCAATATCGTCGTTGGCGTTCTGCTGGCTTACCTCTCCAACTACATCCTGGTGCTGCAAAATCTCGGCACGGCTCAGTGGCGCTGGCAGTTCGGCGTGGCCATCGTTCCTTCCGCACTCTTTCTGTGGATGCTCTATGGCATTCCACGCAGCTCACGCTGGCTGGTGACCACCAACCAGACCGATGAAGCGCTGGAGGTCCTGCGTCTGATGGGTTCGCCTGACTGTGCAGCTGAACTTCAGGAGATTGTCGCTTCCGTCCACCTGGAGCGTGGCGTCAAGCCGGAACCTCTGTTTCAGCGCAAATATGCCTTGCCCCTGTTTCTAGCCGTCAGCATCGGGATGTTCAATCAGCTCTCCGGCATCAATGCGCTGCTCTATTACTCCAACTCGATCTTCGCCTCGGCGGGATTCAGCTCAAACTCGGCGGCGCTGCAGACCGTGGGAGTTGGGCTGATGAACCTGTTGGGTACTCTCTTCGGCATGAGCCTGATCGACAAGCTGGGGCGAAAGTCTTTGATGCTGATTGGGTCTGCCGGCATGGTTGTGGCGCTCTCCGGAGTCTCCTGGGTCTTCTTCACGCAGACGCACCAGAGGCTGCTGATGGGCTGCTTCATGCTCTTTATCTTCTTCTTTTCCATCTCTCAGGGATCCGTCATCTGGGTGTACATCTCAGAGGTCTTCCCCTCCCGGGTCCGCTCCAAAGGACAGAGCGTCGGCTCTTCGTCGCACTGGATCATGAATGCTCTGCTGGCGGGAGTCTTTCCTTATATCGCATCCCGGAGTCACGCCCTGCCGTTTGTGT
This sequence comes from Acidobacteriota bacterium, assembly GCA_021800195.1. Lineage (GTDB taxonomy): Bacteria > Acidobacteriota > Terriglobia > Terriglobales > Acidobacteriaceae > Granulicella. The sequence continues at coordinate 14,836 of JAJYZE010000005.1, read as the reverse complement.
TCTTCGCGCTGATGATGGCGCTCCAGTTCCTAGTAGTGCTGTTGGTTTACCCGGAGACCAAACAGCGCTCTCTGGAACAGATCCAGTCAAGATTTGGATTAGGATAGCGGGGGAATCCGCTCGTTCCAACGGAGGCAGGCTCGACCCTTTCCCTCGTGCCCCCTCACTCGGAGACTCCATCGCCGACGAGTTCAGCTCCGGCGTCGAAGCGCATAGGGAGGTTCGCCATGGGATTTGCTGTGCGAGCGCTGGGCATTGCAGCCGGAGGCAAGATTCCGCGTGAGTTCAGTTGCCAAGGCAGCGACACCTCACCGGCGCTGCGCTGGACCGATGCTCCTCCGGCAACCATCAGCTTTGCGCTGATCCTGGACGACCCCGACGCGCCCGGAGGAACCTGGACCCACTGGTTGATCTGGAACATCCCGCGCAAGGCCGCAGGCCTGCCCAAGGACGTGGCGAAAGCGGCAGAGTTCAGCAACGGCGCTCGCCAGGGACGGAACGACTTCCAGCGAATCGGTTACAGCGGACCTTGTCCACCGCCGGGAAAGCCGCACCGCTACTTCTTCCGCCTCTATGCGCTGAACTGCAAGCTGGATCTGAAGCCGGGTGCCGCGCGCGCGGAGCTGGACCGCGCCATGAAGGGCCATGTGATCCAGCAGGCCGATTGGATGGCGCGCTATCAACGCTAAAGACTTTGGGTATCCGAATTTAAGTGTGGCTTTTGGAGCCTGATTCCGTGTCCGTGATCTTTATAGAAGAGCGCATTTTGTTGTTGCCCTGTGCTCGGAGCATCTCGTGGAAGCCGAGGATGACGCATCACTCTGCAAGCAAGTGCAGGCGCGAGCATGTTTGGGACGTCACCGAGACAGGGACGGCAGGCGTATCCGAAGGGCTCTGTGACGAAGGATGGCCATGCATCAGATCCTGACTGAGATTGATATTGCGTCTCCACCGGAGCGGGTGTGGTCGATCCTCATGGATTTCCCCGCCTATCCGCGATGGAACCCATTCATTTGCTCCCTTTCCGGAGTTGCAAAACCGGGGGAAAAGCTGCGTGCGACCATTCACCCCCAAGAGCGCAAGGCCATGACCTTCCAACCGAGAGTGCTGAAAGCAGCCAATCAACAAGAACTACGCTGGCTGGGTCACTTGGTGTTCCCAGGTCTCTTTGACGGTGAGCACTACTTTCAGCTCGCAGCGCTCAGCAATGGGTACACACGGTTCACCCAGGGAGAGCAATTCTCGGGCATTCTGGTGGGCATATTCCTATCCAGCATGGAAGCAGCAACGAAAGCGGGTTTTCATGCAATGAACCAGGCGTTGAAGGCTCGCGCAGAGACGGATGAAGATGTGGATCGCGTCCATGACGCCATTTCCAGGGGGTGCTGACATGACGCCCCCGACTTCAAGGTGCAGCGGGTGGAGGAAGTCAGAAAGTCGCCGCGCGAAGAACTGACACCCTCGGCACGACTGCTCCAGTTCCCTGTCAGCGGGCAAGACCGCTCTTCTGGTGGTCAGTAGCGCGGCCAGGCCGGGGGAGGCTGGTAGCGCTGGCGGCGGAACAGCGGCGTGAAAAGCACACCGAAGAGGAAGCCGGCCACATGAGCCACGTAGGCCACGCCGCCGGTTTGTACGGAAGCCACTGACCCGACGTTGAGCAACTGCATGAAAAACCAGAAACCGATGAGCAGGATCGCCGGGATGAAGGTGATGCGAATGAAGAAAAAGAAGAAGAACAGGGCGCGGATGCGATCGCGCGGATAGGTAACCAGAAACCCTCCCATCACCGTCGCAATGGCTCCGCTGGCCCCCAGAGTGGGCAGCAGCGACCCCGGCGAAGCGGCCATCTGCGCCAGCATCGCGGCCAGACCTCCCAGCAGGTAAAACATCGTATACGAAACCGGGTTCATGGCGTCTTCCATCGCCGGACCGAACGCCCACAGAAAGATCATGTTGCCTAGAATGTGCGACCAGCTTCCATGCAGAAACATGGAAGTGAGCAGCGTAATCAGATTCTGGCCAGAGAGGATCACAGCGGGAATCGCAGCCCACTGGAGCACGAAGGCATCCCCACCCTGCAGCTCATGGAAAAAAACATAGACGTTCAGGGCGATGATCGACACGGTCGCGTAGGGAAAGCGCAACCGCGGTCTTGACGCATCTCCCAAGGGGATCAGGCCGCCCAATCTCGAGTTCCTCCCAATGGTCTCTGGCCGAAGAGTATCAGGTATGCCGCTCTCCAAGCCGGACCTGAGTCGCGACAGTGATAGCTTTATGGCAAAGGAGATCCAGGGCGAGCCATGGAGAAGAGTGCGGTGCTGAAGAGGCTGGAAGAGTCCGGGCTGGTCCCGGTGATGCGCGCGGACTCCGTAGAGAGGGCTCTGGCGCTGGCCCAGGCGATCTCCGCGGGCGGGGTCAAGGTGCTGGAAGTCACCATGACCGTGCCCGGAGCCATGGAGGTGATCCGGCGGCTGGTGAAGGATCGCCCCGAGATCCTGGTGGGCGCCGGAACCGTGCTGGATGCCGAGACCGCGCGCGCCTGCATGCTGGAGGGAGCGCAGTTTATCGTCAGCCCGGCCCTGAGCCTGAAGACCATTGAGCTATGCCGCCGCTACTCGGTCGCCGTGCTTCCCGGAGCCCTTACGCCCACTGAAATCGTCACGGCCTGGGAGGCCGGCGCCGATGTGGTCAAGGTCTTTCCTGCGGGGGCGCTGGGCGGGGCAAAGTACCTTGCTTCCCTCAAAGGCCCGTTGCCCCAGATCCCAATGATTCCCACTGGCGGCGTCTCGCTGGCTACGGCCGCAGAGTTCCTGCGGGCCGGAGCGTTTGCTCTGGGGGTAGGTTCGGATCTGGTGGACGCCAAGGCCCTGGCCGAAGGCCGCGCAGAGGTCATCACCGCTACAGCACAGAAGTACCTTGAGATTGTGCGTCCGTTCCGGGATCAGGCCGCGGGCTAAGACCCTCGTCGCATTCACATCCTCTTCAACCCGCCCGACGGCGGAATCAGCCTGGCGCAGGGCGCGTATCGCCGGAAGGAACTCACAACCTCCCTCTGCCCGATCACCGCTTGTCTCCAACTCGGCTATTCTGGTTACGCTTCAGCGGCGCAAACGAAGACCGGAGAGGATGAGGTTCCATTCTCTTCACTCTTTGTCGAACCGCAAAATAGATCCAGAACGATGATCCGTGTGAATGCCATGTGGGTTGCAGCCGGCGCACGCATGGGCTGGACTGCAAGCAAGCGGCAGGCGCAGATCCAACCTGTGATGTGGCGAATGATGCTTGCTGTCTGTTTCGCCATGGCTGCGGCCGGCGTGGCCACCTCTCAGTCAGGCTCCTCGCCGCAGCCTGGCTGGCTCACGCCGCAACAATCGCTCTGTGTCCTTCTGCCGCCCGGCGGAGACCGTCTGGTGCCGGTCTCCATCCCCCCGTCCAGGTTCGCGTACCTTGAGATCGAGCAGTTGCAAGGGATGGTCTCGGCCTCCATGGAGGGCGCAACTCCAGCGTTGCAGTTTGCCTCGGATGCAGGTGTGCGCTCCGTCATCAAGATTCCGGTTCAGGGCGGACCTCAAGGAGTCCTGCGCCTTCGTCTGCACTCGCGAGACCACTACCTTCCCGTGCGGCTATCCATAGAGATGACCCAGCCGCGCGCCGCGGAACCGGAAGATCAGCAGGTATTCGCCGCTTCTGCGGCCTTTGCACAGGCGGAAGCGCTGCGCCGGGCTCGGCAGACCGGCGGCAATCCCTCCGCGCTACAGCTTTACGACCAGACCATCTTGCTGGCGCAGAAGACGACCAACCGTCTTCTGCAGGAGCAGGCATGGATCGGCAAGTCGCGCTTCTACGTCTATGATCTGGGCGACTACACGCAGGGGCTGGGCTGCGCACTGCGCGGCACCGGCTTGATCGCCGGCTCTGACCTGGCAACGCCGGGCGCGGCGATGGCGATTGCGGCTCATGCCTGGAAGAATCTCTCTTCCACGGAGTCCTTCCTGGCGCACTATGTCCAGGGCATCGCCGCGGGTAACCGCTCGCTGGCGCTCTATCAGCGCTTGGGAGATCTGTACTGGCAAGGAATCCTCGAAGGCAATCTCGCCAATGACTATCTCGAGATGGGCGACACCACTCACGCCCAGGCTGCGGCCCAACAGGGCCTGGCGATTGCGCAAAAGCTTCAGGACTTCAACGGTATCGCCTTCACCATGACGACGCTGGCCGGCATCCATGCCCTGCGCGGCGAGTATCAGTCGGCGATCGACGCCAACCGGGCGGCAATCGCCGCGCTTGCCAAAGCCCCCAACGCCGACGACATCGGACAGATCTGGCTGAACCAAGGGGAGATCTATGGGAACCTCGGCGACGCGGAGCACCAGCGTGCCGCCATCCATGCGGGACTCACCCTGCTGCGTCAGGCGCATGACGCAGCCAACATCAGCAGCGGGCTCTCCTCGCTTGCCATCCTCGATGTCCGGCAGCATCGCCTGGCTCAGGCGGCGCGCCATCTGGATGAGTCCCTTTCCCTGGCGCGGTCCAAACAGCTCCATCGCGAGCTTTGCATGGCAGAACTTGGCGAAGCCGAGCTGCTGGCCGCGCGGGGCCGCCGCGCAGCCGCCCTGGCGGAGCTTCAGCAGGCCATTGCCCTGGCAGCTGCCGGCAAAGAAGCGGCGACCCACGCGCTGCTGCTCGAGTCCGCAGGCGATCTGCTGGCGCAGAACCGACAGCAGACGCAGGCCCTGGCTGCTTACCGCCAGGCCGAATCGGAGTGGTCGATGATGTTCGACAGCGAGGATGCGTCTCTGACGTTGGCCGACATCGCTCGGGTGGAACTTCGCCAGGGCCGGAGCGCCGCCGCACTCAGCGATATCCTGCGGGCGCTCGACGGCTTCGAGACCGCGCGCCGGCACATCGGCAGCTCCGATCTCAGCCAGAGCTTCTATGCCGCGCGCCATGATTCGTTTGATCTTGCCGTCCGCATGCTCATGAATCCCGCGCTCGCCGCTGAGAATAAGGACGAGAACCCAGCCCAGGCATGGAAGATCGCTGAGCGCGCACGCGCCCAGAGTTTGATGGACGCCATTCGCAGCTCCAGTCGGCTCTCGTCGCAGCCGCTGCCCGCCGCGGCGATCGAGAAGAGGGCAGCCGTCGAGCAAGCCGTGACGCAGGCCGAAAAGGACGTCTTTCGCCTTGGCGCGCAGGCTCGAACTGTGAACGATCCGGCCTTGCGCCAGGCTGAGGTTCGCCTTCGCTCCCTGGTCTTTGAAAGCGACCAGATGGCAGCCGCCGGCCGCGAAGGAGCATCGTTCAACCCGGGCGACCTGCGCCCCCCTTCGCCTGCCGCGATTGAACACGATCTCCTCGACGGCCATACGGCGCTGGTGGAGTACTGGGTCGGCCGGCGCGCCATCTTTCGCTGGACGTTTACCTCCTCCGGGCTGACCGCCTGCCAATTGCCCAAATCCGCAGACCTGCTCCGCCAGATGGATGCGTTCAAGCGCCTGCTTCTGGCGCGTGAAGACCATCCCGCCGGCGAAGACTTTGCCGGGCGCGAGGCGCGGATCGCGCAGGCAGACCGCGAAGCCGCACAGCTGGCGCAGCACCTGGGCCAGGCCCTGCTTCCGCCGCTGGCTGCTTCAATGGATCGCCTGATCCTCATTCCCGACGGTCCGCTCGACTCGCTTCCCTTCGCCGCCCTGCGGAACCGCCAGGGCCGCTGGCTGATCCAACGCTATGAGCTGGACGTCGAGCCTTCCGCAGCCATCGCGCTGGCTCTTCACCAGCGTCCTCCGCGCGCCCACGTCAATCAGATCGCCGTCTTTGCCGACCCAGTCTACAGCCACGACGACCCTCGCTTCCCCACATCTCCTGCGGTTCATGCGGCTGCGCTGAAGCCTGTAAAAGGCGCTCCGCTCCTGCGGACCGCGGATGGTTTCGACGCCGCCGATCTGCCTCGGCTCCCGGGCTCAGAAAAGGAGGCTCGGGCCATCCAGCGGATCGCCGGGCCGGACCGCGTGCATCTCTACCTTGGCTTCCAGGCGACGCCCAAGCAGGTCATGCAGTCCTCGTGGGGCCAATTCGCCATTCTGCACTTTGCCACCCATGCCATCGTCAACATCAGCCAGCCGGAGCTCTCCGGCATCGTTCTCTCCACGGTGAACCGCCAGGGAAAGCTGGAAGATGGCATCCTCTGGCTGCATGACATCTATCGCACCTCCTTTCCCGTGCCTCTGGTCATCATTGACGGCTGCCGCACCGCCGCAGGCAGAAACATCCCCGGCGAAGGCATCACCGGCTTCGCTCAGGCGTTCCTCGCCTCCGGTGCATCCGGCGTGCTTGGCAGCCTGTGGGATGTCGATGATCAGGCTGCCGGCCGGCTCGTTCCCATCCTTTATCATGGGCTTGTCGATCAGAATCTGAGCGTGCCGGCCGCGCTCCGGTCCGCGCAACTCAAACTGATGGCTGACCCGGCTCTGCGCGCTCCTTATGAGTGGGCCGGATTCGTATTTGAAGGCAATGGACGGTGGCAAGGAAGCTTCCAGCAGCAGTGATAGTTCACAAGCGCTCTCATGGCATACGATCTTGACTCGACTTCACTTCAGGCTCTTCTGAGCGCATTGCAGCCCGACGGCGGTGACTCCGCAGACGCTTACGAGCAACTTCGCGTGGCGCTGATCCGTTTCTTCCGCTGGAACCGCTGTTGTCCCGCCGAGGAGCTTGCGGATCTTGCCATCGATCGTCTGGCCGGCAAGCTGCGTGAAGAGGCCCCGGTGATTGTCGAGCCGGTGCGATTTGCGCTGGGCATCGCCCGCCTGGTTGTCCAGGAGCATCGCATTCGCCAGGACAAGCAATCCAAGGCTCTCTCCGAGTATGCGTCCGTAGACCGTGACGCGCCAGAAGAAGAGACCGAGCAAAGGCTGGCGACTTTGGAAGGCTGCCTTAGCCGGCTCGCTCCATCCAACCGTTTCATCTTGGAGCGCTACTACACGGGCGATGCCGGCGATCGCATTCGCAACCGCCGGCAGCTTGCCGCCGAGTTGGGGCTGGACCGGAACGCCCTGCGCAACCGAGCGCTCCGTCTGCGCAGGCAACTGGAAGAGTGCATCGATAAACAGCTTCGTGACAAGAATCAGCGTGATAGATCGACCCGAAACAACACTTTAAGTTGAGAAGTCAAGATGGACCCTCAAAAAAAGCTGCGCGAGCTTTTGCTCGACTACAAACTCGGACAGATGAAACAGAAACATCGAGACCGCTTCGACGAGCGCATCTTCCAAGATCCGGAATTTTCCGCAGCGCTCGAAGATGCCGAGTTCGATCTGCTCGATGATTACCGCGCCGGCAGGCTCTCCGCCGCCTTGAGAAAACGGGTGGAGAGAGCCTTTTCACCTTCGGAACTCAAAGGGCCGCCTCTGAGCCCAGTGCAAACGTCCCAAAAGACTGTTCCCGCGCCTCGCCGTCCGGGGATGCTTCTGCCTACCTTCGCCCTGGCCTGTTCCGCCCTCATCGTTGCAGGAATCTTCTTTGTATCTCATCGCGGCGTGCGCCGGTCTCTGGCAGGCAACGCCCAAGAAGCCGTCCCTCCTCCCAAGCAAGCCGTTCGCTCTACTTCTGCCCAATCCCAGGCTGGGGTAGCGTCGCTTTTACTCACCTCGGAGATCGTTCGCGACGGCTCCGCCCTGCAACTACCACTTCCAGCGGCGATCCAGACCGTGCGTATTCAATGGGTTGTGCCGGCCGGGACCACAGGCTCCAGGTTCGTTCTGAGTATCGTGGCCGTGCCCAACATCCTTTGCGCTACCATCGAGTCCACCGGCATCTCTACCCTCGACAACCAGCCGGTGGCCCAGTTCTTGGTTCCCGCCGACCTCTTGCGTAAATCGGGCGACCGCTATCTGCTCGCCATCCGCTCCACTCGGGAGCTCGCGCCCACCATCCGCCAATACGCTCTCACCATCGTTGGCCGATAACCTCCGATAACCTCATCGAGCAGCGCGGCGCAACGCAGAACGTAGACTCCACAGCCGCATAGCCTCTTCCCGTCTGAGTGTATTCCGTGACCTCGGCCTTCATGGGCGCTTTCCTCAATGAAAACGCCACCGAAGACCCGCTTCGGAGGACTCATCAACACGGAAATTGAGACTTCTCTGATATCCGCTGGGATGCGTTTCTGGTCGGCGTAGTTTCTATAACCACGCCGCCAGCGCAGCATTTCATGCCTGTAACCGGAAACGAAGTGCGGGTGCTTGAGAACTTCGTGCCATATCCTTTCCTTTATGGAATATAGGGCGGAAGCACTCGGCATCTTCGAACACTCGGTCTTATGCGCTATCGTTTCCCTCGAGCCGGAAGCATACGGCACATCAATTGCCGCTGCCCTTGAGCAGCTCCGCGTAGCACCGATTCCAGAACCCGATTCCCTTCCATTCTTCTCCGAGCGTGATGCGCTTCATGAATTCGTCGAACAGCGGCACGATGAAGATCACGGTGCGGTCGCAGTGGGGGTGAGGATCGCTTCCAGCGCCCAGAGGTCTTTGTGCCCCATGATGCGTTCCAAGCGTTTCTCGGTTCTGAGGAAGGCCGAAGCCATCCAGCGCAAGACTATCTTGCCATTCTGCCAGTGGGTCACGCTGCGGGTCTGGATGCGGACTCCGACGTGCGGGCTCTCGATGATGTTGGTGGTGGTCAGGCAGCGGAGCAGCGCCGGCGGGATGTCCAGCCGGTCAGGTTAATGGTGAGGCACTCTTCCAGGCCTTTCAACTCAACTGGGAACCACGCAGCGAATATCGTTCAATCCCTCGATCACGGCGCCCGATCACCCAGCTTTCCTGTCTGAAAGCGCCCCTCGAACCAGACTGGCTACAGCGTCTTCATTCCATTCCAGCCAGGAAGCCTGTCGAAAATCCTGATGCCGACCAAGACGCTCCGAACGGCCGATACGAGAGGATCCGTGCGCACGGAGATCTCTTTAACCCTTCGCCTGAGCGCCAGCAAAGGCGCGCTCAATGAGCTGGCGAGCCAGCTCGATCTCCTCGCCGCTCACCGAATGTGGCTTGCCGGGAAAGCCGCGCAGATCCACCTGAGCGCCCATAGCGGTGAAGATGCGGGCCGACTCCTGAACCCGCGTCCACGGAACCCACTGGTCCGGATCACTGCTGGCAAACAGGGCTGGGGTGCCAAGCAGGTCACCGGCCTGGGTCAGCGTCGATCCCGGAGGACCGATCAGCCCTCCGGTCCAGGCGATCAGCCCAGCGTAGCGCGCCGGGTGAGAGGCGATGAACTCAGTGGCCAGGCAAGCTCCTTGAGAGAAACCTGCCAGCACGATGCGCTCCCGGGGAATCCCGGCGGCCAGCGCAAGATCTGCGGTCGCCTGAACCCGGGCCAGGGCTGAGTTGAGGTGCGGCTGGTTCAACTCTCGCTCAGCCAGAAACGAGTTGGGATACCAGGCCAGTCCGACCGCCTGCGGAGCCAGAAAGGCCAGCGGAATCCGGCCCGGAGCAAGCGCGCGGGAGAGGGTGAGAATATCCCGCGCCGGGCCGCCACGGCCGTGCAGAAGGATCACCACCCCTGCAGCCTCGGTCAAGGCAACTCCGGCGCGGTAGAGCTCGCCGGAGGCGTGCGGGTCGGCGGCTTGATTGGCCTCCGTGCCTCCCTTGTGTAGCGTGATGCTCGGCAGCCGCTGCTGGAGACCCTCCCTCCGGGACTCCAGCCAGGCGGGCAGGCAAAGGCTCTCGCCCAGGGTCTCCACGGGCTCGTCCACCGCGAAGCCTGGTTGATCCGTGGCCAGTTCGAAGAGAACGCCTCCCGGTTCGCGAAAATAAATCGAGTGGAAGTATTTGCGGTCCAGAACCTCCGTGGCGGCCAGGCGTTGCGTGATGACCGAGCGCCAATCCCTCTGCTCTGCGTCGCTGGCAACGCGAAAGGCGATGTGGTGGACCGAACCGGCCCCGGAGCGGCCAAAGTTCGCTCGCGGGTCAACAACAATGTCGATGTGACTGCCAAAGGCCGTGGGATGGGCAGAAGAAGCAAAGCGTAGCCTCTCACCTTCGGCCGCAATCTGGTGGAAGCCCATCACGGAGAGGATGCCGGAGGTCTCCGTGGCGTCGAGCTGAAGCATGGTCACGCCCGAGAGCCCGCGGATGGCATGCCCGCTGGGCACATCGGAAAAGCGCGGCGGGTGGCCGGTGGCGACCCCGGCCTGCGCTGTCAGTTCAATCTGCATGCCGGCCGGATCCGAGAAACTGAGAACCTCTTCGTTGAAGCGGCGCGGCCCGCGGCTGAACGGAATCCCCTTGCTGGCCAGGCGCTGCTCCCAGAAGGACAAAGAGTCCAGCGGAATAAGAAAGGAGACATGGGTAACCTCACCCGCTCCCGGAGCGCCTCGGCCTACGCGCGGCCAGGGGAAGAACGTGAGCAGAGTGCCGGGAGCGCCCAGATCGTCCCCAAAGTAGAGATGATAGGTCCCGGGATCATCAAAGTTCACCGTGCGCTTCACCAGACGCAACCCCAGGACCCGGGTATAGAAGTCCAGGTTCAGCTGCGGCTCAGAGGCAATGGCGGTCACGTGATGGAGGCCAACGATCGGATCTGCGGTCATGGGGAACCTCCGGGCGGCGCCCACGCCACCCGCCGACGAACCTCCCGCCGGCTTCTTCCACTGGCAAGGAAGGAACTCCTCCGGGCAGCCTCAAAGCACGCACCCTCTTTTTTATTGTCTCGCAATCTCTCCGTCCGCCGCCACGCGATTGCCGCCTGGCATAGACTCGTCTCATCATGCCTCCCGCCATTGCCGCTTATGCGCTCACCCGAAGTTTCGACGGGTTTACGGCCGTCAACCACATCGACCTCGCCATCGAGCCGGGACAGTTCTTTGGATTTCTGGGGCCGAATGGCGCCGGCAAGTCCACCACCATCAAGATGCTCACCGGACTGCTGGCGCCCAGCTCGGGTTCGGTGCAGATTCTGGGCCAGGACCTGTTTTACAACCCCATCGAGGTGAAGCGGCACATCGGGGTCGTGCCGGAGGGGATGGCTCTCTTTGCCAAGTTGACCGCGCGGGAGTACCTGCGCTTTGTGGGACGAATGTACGGGCTGGACAAGGCGACCACCGAGCAGCGATCTGAAGAGTTGCTGGAGTTCATGGGCCTCACCGACCAGTCCAAAAAGCTGATCGCTGATTACTCTCATGGGATGGGCAAGAAGCTGGCGATGGCCGCAGCGGTGATCCATGGTCCCAAGGTGCTCTTTCTCGACGAGCCCTTCGAGGGTGTGGACGCCATCGCCGCCGGCACCCTGAAGACCATGCTGCAGAGGATGATCGCGCGTGGAGCCACCATCTTCCTCACCTCGCATGTGCTGGAGATTGTGGAGCGGCTCTGCTCGCATGTGGCCATCATCAACCACGGGCAGATTGTGGCGCATGGCTCGCTGGAGGAGTTGCGCGCCGGCGTGCAAGCGCGCTGGCCGCAGGATGGCGCTGCCGATGCGGGGGACACATCGCAGGGCCGTCTGACCCTGGAGCAGATCTTCCTGAATGTAGTGGGCAGAGGAGCAGCGGCCCATCCCGAGCAGGAGCTGTCATGGTTGAGCTAGAGCCGCCCGCGCAGATCGCGCCCGCGCCGTCGGCATGGACGCCGGCGCAGACCCGGGCGCAGTTTGCCGCCATCGTCTGGCTGCGCTGGCGAATAACGGTCAACAGCCTTGCGCGTCGCGGCGGCGCAGGCGAGCTGGCCGGTCGCGCTGTGACGGCGATGATCTTTCTGGGGCTCCTGTTCTTCCTTGTAGTGGCGGCCGGCGTGGCCGGTTTCTTCTTCGCCGCCAAGGGGCATCTGGACCGGATCGCGTGGCTGCTGTGGGGAGTCTTCCTCCTCTGCCAGTTGCTGAACATCCAGCTTGGGCAGCCCGCCGTGAACTTTGATCCAACCCAACTGATCCGCTTTCCCATGCGCGAGAGCATCTATGTGGAGATCCGGCTCTTCTTTGGCATGCTCACTCCAGCCAACCTGGCCGGAACGCTGATGGCTGCCGCGGCGGCCCTGGGCATTGCGATCGCCACTCCATCCCTCTGGCTCTACGCGCTCATCGCCCTGGGAGCCTTTGCAGCCACCCAAGTTCTCTTCTCTCGCATGCTGTTCGCCTGGGTAGACCGCTGGCTCGCCACCCGCCGCGCCAGGGAGGCGTTAACCGCCGTCCTGCTGGCATTGCTGGTGGGGGTCCAGTGGGCAAACTTCGCCCTCAACCCGGTTTACGACCACCACCGGACCAGCGCCTTTCACCTCTCCCAGCAGCATCTGGCATGGGCTAGTCCCCTCATCCGGATCTCCGGGCCGGCGCTCAAGCTCTTGCCGCCGGAGTTGGCCGCCTCGGCATTGACGGCAGCCAGCCACGGCAGCAGCCTCCGGTTTGCCCTCGGCACGCTGGGAGATTTGGCCTACGCCGTGCTCTTTCTTCTGATCTTCGCTCTGCGCATGCTGCGCGAGTTCCACGGGGAGAACCTATCCGAAGCTGCCGCCGGAGCACGGCCCGGCCGGGCTGATCCCGCAACCATGCACGCCTCAACCGCTGCGCCGGCAAGAAGAGCCGCCGCCGCGGACTCCGAGCCTGCCGATTGGCCCTCAACGCCTCTGACCCCAAGCGGCGCCACCGCTGCCACGCAAAGGCGAGTGCTGGATATCATCTTGACAGGACTGCAGAAGGAGATTCTCTATGCGCGGAGGAATTGGGGAGTTCTTTACGCCCTGATCATGCCCCCGCTCATGATATTGATCTTCGCCAACCGATTCTCCTCCGCAGGGAAGAGCCCGATATGGCTCTTTCCCGCAGCCGTGGCTTATATCCTGCTGGCCGTCTACCCGCTCAGCTATAACTCGTTCGGCATGGACGGAACTGGAGTGCAGGTGTACTTTCTTGCGCCGGTGCGCCTGCGCGACGTCGTCCTGGCCAAGAATCTTTTGATAGCCCTGATCGCGGCCATCGAGGTGATTCTGATCTTTTGCCTGATCTCCTTCCAAGCCGGCGTCCCCTCGCCGAACATCGTGCTGGCGACGCTGCTCTGGGCGGCCGGGACGCTGGCCGTGAACCTGATCTTCGGCAATCAGCGTTCGCTCTCCGCGCCCAAGCAGGTAGACCCGCAGCGCATGCTGCAGAGACAGTCCTCCCAACTCAGCGCTCTGATCAGTCTGGCGGTGCTGGCTGGCTGTTACGGCCTGGCCGCCCTGTTCTTCATGGCCTGTCTCTGGCTGCATGCCCTGTGGGCGCTGGCTCCGGCTTCGGCTTGCTTCGCTGCCGCCGGGGCGGGTGCCTATGAGCTCCACCTTCGTTCTGTGGATCAATCGGCTCTCCAGCATCGCGAAGCGCTGATGGAAGAGCTCTGCCGCATCGGGTAGCGTCCTTGGCTGTTCCAGCCTCTTTGCGGCCTCTGTTGCACCCAACCTGCCTGGACCACAATCTTTGCGGCGGCAAGCTGGACGAAGGTTGGCGGAAGCGGAACAAGAAGCAAGCCGGCTGCGCCGTGCCTTACAGAGCCACTGCGCCGATCAAGCTCAGCATTCGCCCTGTAAAGCCCTGCTCCGCGCGGTGGCTGAAGTACTTGCGCCGCCCGTCGGGAAGGCGAGCGCAAGCTGTACACTCGCCGATCACGGTGATGGCCGCCGGGCGCAGGCCGGCATCGAGAAGCTGGTGGCGATTGGCCTCCCAAAGGTTCAGGTGAACCCGGCCATCAGAGTCGGACCCCCTGCGGGCAGACTCGTGCGGTGAGCCCGCGACCTCCGGGACAAGCTCGCATCCGTAGTCAAACTGCGCCTCGAACTTCTCTCTCACCTCAGCGCCGATTTCGAAGCAGCAGGGACCGATGGACGGGCCGATGGCGGCGATCAGATCCTGCGGGCGGCAGTCGAATTGCTTGCGGAGGGCTTCAACGCCACGTTCGACGATCCGCTCCACGGTTCCCCGCCAACCGGCGTGAAAGGCTGCCACGGCATGGGTGCGTTTGTCCGCAACCAGGACAGGAACGCAGTCCGCGGTAAGAACCCCCAGCAGAAGGTTCGTGTCGCCGGTGTAAAGGCCGTCACCCTCCAGAATGGCGCTGCCATCCTCATTCGTCAGCGGAAGCTGAGAACGCTCTACCCGGCAAACCCTCCCGCTATGGCACTGACGAACGGTGACCAGATATGGCCGGACGCCCGCAGCGTGCGCAGCAGGACGCAATTGAACCAGCGCATCGGCCAACCGTAGGCGCATCGTGGTCACCTGGAGCGGATCCTCCTGAGGGGTATACCCGAGATTCTGTTCGGGAGGGCCGCCGGCGGCGTAGGCTGTCGAAACTCCCCCCTCGCGGGTGCTGAAGCCGGCCAGGAGCCAAGGGTACGGCTCCCAGCCAGGGACGTTGACAAGCCCTGGTTCAGAGCGGAGAGACATACCTCGATTGTACAAAGCGCCACTCCCCTCATCCGCTCAGCCGGCACTCAGCCAAAGCTCCCATCCGGCACGCCGAGCGCTTTAAAGATTTCGGGCCCGCTTTCTGGCGGGCCCTAGAGAGGCATCGGGGAGGGGAACTACTTGAGGATTCATTAGGGGTCGCCCGGAAGACCGAGCAAAAAAGGTAGGAAGTTCTATTCAGAGCAGGATTATGTGAGTTAGCCTCTCAGTTGATAGTTCTGACGCACCTCGCCGAAAAATGGTTGCTACGGATCTTCAGAAGATTGCCTCCACAGCCTTTCCTCCCGATCCGGATCGATCTGCTGAGGAAACAAGAGGCAACTTTTGCAACGTTCACCGCTCCTGAGCGTCCAACCAGGCGGGTGTTGCTTATCGCAAAGGAGAGAAGAGAGCTAAGTCCCTCGCA
>JAJYZE010000204.1 GCA_021800195.1 Acidobacteriota bacterium | reverse complement strand
CGCTCGACCAGGCGTTGCTGACCAGAATGATGGATGAGAACTCAAGGCTCGCCGAGCCGCTCGACGCGCGCGACGTCATGATGGAAGCCATGGTCGTCTCCGCGCTGGACAACGCCGCCGCCGCCGAACGCTACGGCCTGCGCCGCGATCAGATCATCCTCTCCGCAAAGGTCTCCGGCGTACGCGATCTGATCGACGTCTATACCGAGTTGGCCGGCCGCTGCGACTATGCACTCCACCTCGGCTTAACTGAAGCCGGCATGGGCATGAAAGGCATCGTTGCGTCCACTGCCGGTCTCTCGCCGCTTCTCCTGGCCGGGATCGGCGACACCGTCCGCGTCTCCCTTACTCCCACCCCGGGCGGTGACCGCTCGGAGGAGGTCCGCTGCGCCCAGCAGATCCTGCAATCCCTCTCTATCCGCAGCTTTATGCCGCAAGTCACCAGTTGTCCCGGCTGCGGCCGCACCACCAGCACTTATTTCCAGGAGCTTGCCGAACGCATCCAGCACTACCTGGTGGAGTCCATGCCGCAATGGAAGAAGATCTACCCCGGCGTCGAAGAATTGAAACTGGCCGTGATGGGATGTATCGTCAATGGACCCGGCGAGAGCAAGCATGCCAACATCGGGATCTCCCTGCCCGGAACCTTTGAAGAACCCAAGGCCCCCGTCTACATCGACGGTCACCTCTTCACCACGCTCAAGGGCGACCATATCGTGGAAGAGTTTCAAGTGATCCTCAACGATTACGTCGAAAGGCGTTACGCCAGGCAATAGACTGGCACTTGCCGGTTCGCTGCTTCTGGCCCGGCGCGTTGAACCACGGACTTTCAGCTTTGTCGCCACGGAGGGATGTATATCCGATCTGGAGCAACAATATCGGGGGGCCTCGCTCCAGCGGCGGCTGGCGTGTAAGGGCTTCCTGGATTCGCCTTCAACTGCGCATAGGCCCTCTGAACATTCTCCGGGAACGAAGGAATCAGAGCCTCGATATCTGCTTGCAGCTCTTTGACCTTCTCCGGATAGTCAACCGCGGCATCGTAACTCTCGGCAGGATCCCGCTCCAGGTCGTAAAGCTCCGGATGCGGCAAAAGAAAATGCCGCGTAGGTCCGCACGAGCCATTGAGCCAGTCGTTGATATAAATCTCGCCCGTCCGCTGCGAGATCCGCAGCTTCCAGTTCCCCTTTCGTGCGCACTCCAGGATCTGCTGATCCGGCGAAACCGCAAAATAGAGCAGGGTTCCTCGGTCCAGATGATCTGTCTTTCCTGTCAGCAGCTCGGAGATGTCCATCCCATCCAGCGGGTTGGGCGAGGGCTTCGCTCCACAGAAAGAGGTCACCGTGGGCACAACATCAAGGTTTGATCCCCACTCATCCACCACCCTGCCCGCCGGAATAACCCCCGGCCAGCGCGCAAGGAACGGAATGCGTACTCCCCCTTCGAATCCAGTCGATTTGCGGCCCCGGCGCGGCCCGGGGCATCCCTGGAACCACGGGCCGTGATCGCTGGTGAAGAAGACCAGCGTATCCCGTTCCAATCCCTTACCACGAACCGCGTCGAGAATCTCCCCCACGCTCCAATCAATCTCCTCAATGGCATCGCCCTGGCGTCCAAGTCCAGAGTGACCCTGAAAACGCGGCGAACCTGTAGGTGGATCATGTGGGTAAGAGTACGCAACGTAGAGAAAGAACGGAGAAGACGCCGACTCATTAATGAACTTCACTGCCTCTTCCGTATAAAGTGGCGTCAGCATCTCACGGTCGGCGTTCGCTTCCATCACCGTCGTGTCCCGCAGTAGCGGAAGCGGAGCCATATCCACGCTCCACGGAACGCCGTAGTACGCATCAAAACCCCGGTTGGTGGGCAGGTACGGCGGCGGATACCCCAGGTGCCATTTTCCAATCGCCATCGACTTGTATCCAGCCGGCTTGAGAATATCCGCCAGCGTCTTCTCATCCAGGTCCGTTCCATCCTTGGAGCTGGGTCCATACGCTCCCTGCGTATGCGTACGGCTGGAGTATCTACCCGTCAGCAGAGCAGCCCGGGATGCCGAGCAGATCGGATGCGCTGTGTTGAAGCGCGTCAACCGCGCGCCTTCCCTGGCCATCTGATCAAGGTTGGGAGTCTTGAGCGACGAGCCGTAACAGTGCAGATCGCCGGAACCCAGATCATCGCAGATCATCAGGATGACGTTGGGAGAGCGGCCCTTCGCAGACGGCTCGCCAGCCTGCCCCGAAGCCGATAGCGACAGAACTGCAGATGCTGCCGCAGCTTTGACAAATGCTCTACGATCAATTCCGCCCGTGACTTTTGAACTCATGCTTCATCCCCGCGTGTAAACCATCCTTGTGTGTGTGTGTCATGGTAAGCGCCCTGCCGGTCAGTCCGAAAGCGCGCACCGAAAGCTGGTGTTGGAGGTGGAACTGTCTGGAGTGTTCGAACTGCGCGCCGCAACGCGATAGCGGTTGCAGTACGACTTATGGCAGAGAAACGATCCTCCCCTGGTGACACGGGAAGATCCTTGGGATGGACCTGTCGGGTTATCCAGGCTCGCCGCTCTGTGAAAGTCCGGGCTAAACCAGTCAGCGCACCACTCCCAGGTGTTGCCAGTCATCGAGTAAAGACCGTAGCCATTGGGGGGAAAGGCCTGCACCGGACAGGTGCCGGCATAGCCGTCATCGCCGGTGTCATGGTTGGGAAAATCGCCCTGCCATATATTGCACATATGCTTTCCCTGGGGCCTCAGCTTGTCACCCCACGGATATGTCTTTTGCTCCAACCCGCCGCGCGCCGCATACTCCCACTCGGCTTCCGTAGGCAGCCGCTGTCCTGTCCACTGCGCATACGCTACGGCGTCGTTCCAGGAAACATGCACCACCGGATGATCCTCACGAAGCAGCAGGGTCGATCCTGGACCTTCAGGCGCATTCCATTGGGCGCCGCGCACTTTGCACCACCAGGGCGCAGCCCGCACGGTGTCTTCCACCAACTCCTTGAACCTTGCTTTGGGCAGATGCAGCCAGAAGACAAACGACCAGCCAAAACGCTCCGCCTCAGTGCGATAGCCGGTAGCTTCGACAAACTGCTGAAACAGACGATTGGTGACGGTAGTGGAATCGATCCAGAACGGTCGCAGCGTCACCTCCCGCACCGGACCTTCTCCATCTTGCGGAAACCCCTCAGCGGTGTCGGTTCCCATCAGAAATCTTCCGCCCTGAAGCCGGACCATCCGTGCGCGCGTCTCGGCAGAGACCCCTTTGCTTAGAGGAAGGTCTTTCGGCGAATCCCAATCGCACGCCGCGTGACCGGCAGAGGGTGTGCAGCAGCCATGCGGCCTTTGCTGATGGTCTTCTGTCTTGGCTATGTCCACGGCTCCGTCTCCGAAGAAGATTCCATCGCCACATCTTTCGCAGCCGACGGGTGTTCCAAGTCTAGCTTATCGCCAAGCTGCGCTGGAGCTCCCTTAGCCGCCGCATAAGCCCGTCTCTGAGCCCAGTCGCCGCAGGGTCCGCGGATCCAATAATATTCGAAATGCTAGTAAGACGGAGGGAAGAGTTGCAGCCCGACATACAGAGCTCCATACCAGGACGTGATCACTGAATTTGGCGAGATGGAAGGTTGCGCCCGACCGGATCATCATGCGCTCATGGTGCACCGGATCACTACCACCTAAGGCAAAGTATGGCGTTGACAGCTACGAACTCCTGGACCACGAAGAGATCATCGCGGGCTACGAGCGCTTCCTTATACGAGTGCTTCCTTAACCGCTGGAACTTCCGCAATGCCTTCCCAACCAGCGGAAGCTTTTCCGAGCCTGCGGTCGCACCTGCTACGAATCGTGGAAGAATTACATGGAGAACGCTTCCAAGTGGACCGGAGATCGAAGTCCTGATCGCCTGCTCGCAAGACCACAACCGCCACGTCGGCGCTGGGACGTTCACCACCCGGCTTGGTAAAGGCACAGTTCTGTTTCACCGCGTGCCGGATATGCATCCGGTGATGCAGCAGTGCTTCCTCGCCAATGCCCTGCTGTGGCTGACAAGCTGAACCAGCGCAGTGTGGAGCCTGCTGCGGCAATACGGCAGCGCGGCCATGCAGGCCCTTCCGCAGACTCGACGGCTGCACTACTCCGCAGGCTGACCAGCCCCGGCCAGATATTGCTTCGCCTGCGCAAACTCCGGCCGCGTGGAATCCGCTCCTCCATCGGTCGACCGCAGCATCGCCCTGTAAAAATGGACGGCTTGCGCCTTCTCTCCGCAGGCGGCGGCGGCGCGAGCCGCGCCATCGAAACCGTTCAGCCGATTCGGGCTCAGCCGCAACGCAGCCTCGTATTCCTGCAGAGCCTCTTTCGGCTGGCCCATCTGCAGCAGCATGTCGGCCAGCATCTCACGCGCAGGAATATCCACCTCTCCCTGGCCTACCTTGTCCTGCAAATCCGCCGCAGCGCGCATGGACGCGAGCGCGGGAGCCTGATGCCCCTCCGCATCGTCCGCCCAGGCCGCCGCCTCCTCGCTCATGATCTTCGTGGCTGTGGAATCGGCGACATAGGAATCGTTGCTCTTCCTCACCTTGGCCAGGCTACTTCGATAGCCGGCCAGGTCAGCCGCCGCCTTCGCCTCATTCTTCAAGTGCCCATCGGCAATGATCCGCATCCAGGCAACCAGCATCTCGTCGTCGGCCGGCGACCCTGCGACCGGCGTCATCGCCGCGGCCATCTTCCAGTCATGCATCTCCAGAGCATAGAAACCGGTAAGTTCCACCCGGTAGAAAGGGACCATTCCGGCCATATAAGCCTTGCCCTCGCCCGGCATCGCGGCTAACCGATCCAGAACCGCGTTAGCTGCAACCAGGTCCCTCTTCGCCTGCGCATCCCGTCCGCTCTGCAGCTCCGCATAGACCAGGAAGTCATAGGAGTGCGGTTCATCCATGATTCCGCTCTCTCCCTTCGCCTCAGCCTGCTCGGAGGCCTTGATCGATGCCCTCTGCGCGGCGATATCCTGTGGCCACATCCCTAGACGCGCATAGATGTGCCCCGGCATGTGGGCTGCGTGCGGCCCGGAGGGGGCGATCTCTCCATAGTGGTTGGCCGCCGCCAGCCCTTCCCTGGCCATAGCCGGATTGTCGCAGGCGTGGATCGTGTAGTGATCCACCCCAGGATTGTCCGGGTCTTTGGCGAACAGCGGCCGCAAGATCACCATCGCCTTGTGCTCCTGCGCCTCGGAGGTGTCTCCCGGGCTCTCTTCGGCCAGCAGGGAAAGAGCATAGAATGACCCAGCGTTTACATCCTTCGGATCGCTCGCATACAACCGCCCCATCGCCGCCGAGTAGGCATGCACGCGCGCCGGAAACTGCTCCGGCCCCGGCTTGTAGAACGCCGCCATCGCAGCGATATACGCTCTTTCGCGGGCGGTCTTCGCCGGCAGAGCCTGAGCGGCCTGCATCTGCTTCCAGCCAAAGCGCATCGCGGCGGCATCCGGGCGCCCCCAGATCTCATGGAAGGCGCTCATCGCCTCACCCCAATGGCCCATCGCGCAGGTTGGATCGTCCTTGGCGATCCGTTCGAACTGCCGCCGCGCCTCCTCGTACCAGAAGTCATGCAAGAGCGCCACGCCGCGATTGAAGTAAGGCTGCACCGCGGCCCCGCAGGAGACTGGGAAGGAAACCGTCCCCAGCTTCTCTCGCATCTGTGCCGGCGTAGCCATCGGCGCAGGCTGCCTGGAGAGAGACTTTGCCATGGCAGCCATCTGGTCGATCATCTGGGCGATCATCTGGCCGCTGAGGGACGCTAACAGCAGGCAAAGCGATAAGGAGAGCA
Source organism: Acidobacteriota bacterium (assembly GCA_021800195.1). GTDB lineage: Bacteria > Acidobacteriota > Terriglobia > Terriglobales > Acidobacteriaceae > Granulicella. The sequence continues at coordinate 193 of JAJYZE010000204.1, read as the reverse complement.
AGGGGATGGTACAAGCTACCGGGAGACGGGAGAAGACTGCGCGCCGGGTTTTCATGGCCCGTAATTATACCCGCTGCCACAAGTCGCTGGAGCATCGCGAATCGGTACAGAGCTGCGGTTGCAAGGCCGGCCATGGAACCAATCCGGCATCGAGCGCTCTTTTTTTCTTCTTAAGGCTACGCCTCTGATCGGT
>JAJYZE010000203.1 GCA_021800195.1 Acidobacteriota bacterium | reverse complement strand
CCCTTGATCGGCTCTGTTGTGGGCGTCTTCATTCTCCACGAGCATCTGGGTTCTTTCGCCTGGTTGGAGCCTTGATTCTCTCTACCGCCGTTACGCTCACCGTCTGGGCCAAGACGCCGGTGGCAGACCCCGCCATGGCCTGATCGGGCATTCCTCCCGCCGCGAAGGATTGCCTTCTTATTTCAGAAATGCTTTTCCGGATGGCGGCTGGGGTGGGGAGCGGAGCTCGCGCGCGGCGCGGTAGAGCCTCCACAGGGCGAAGATCAGAGAGACTCCCAGCATGGACCAGACGGCGACCAGGATGGAATCGGCCCAGCGGTCGTTGAAGCGCGACCACAGGTGGAGAATGCGGCTTCCGTAGCGGATCCCGAGCCAGGCGGCGATTCCGTGGCGCAGAAATCGGCTGAGGGTGAAGGACCACATGAACTCCCGGCGGGACATGTGGACTGCACCGGCGGCCAGAATGAAGGGCCAGAGCGGCATGGGTGGGGGAAGGATGGCGGGCAGAGCGACGGTGAGGATCGGATGACTCTCCATCCAAAAGGTAATCCTGCTGAGCGTTTGCGGGGAGATGTGTCTGCGCAGGAAGGCCATGCCTCCCACCGAGCCCGCGGTGTGAGAGATGAGGCCGCCGGTAGCCGAGCCCAGCGTGGCGATGGCGACTACAGAGAAAGGATTCATGTGGGCGGCGACGTACAGGATGATGAGAATATCGGCCACGCCCGGCACCGGCAATGGAACAAACGTGCTGTTGACCACGGCGATCAGGAAAAGGCCGGCCAGGCCCAGACTGGAGAAGAAGTCCAGAGCCGCGCTGTGATGGAAAGAACCTTTGGCGATCTTCGCAGCCCCGGCTGCGGTGTGGGAGAAAGCCATCAAGGCCGCCGGGAAGAGGAGATGCGAGTCCATGCCAGTGTCTATGTCCTTATAGCATCTTCAGTGCGAAAGTGGTCTGCTCGCGCCGGTTCCAGGACTGGGTGTTCCCATGCAGGGTCGAGTGTTCCCACGGTTGCGGAAGCAGAAGGTTGTTCTGCCGGGGCGGACTCAAAGCATGGTGGCTCGCCCAATGCGGGATCTTCAACACGGAAGATGCTGTCGCCGGCTGGATGGCATTTGGAGAGACGCCTTCGTGCGCTTGCAGTAGATCCAAAAGGACGGCGCAGCGCACTGATAAACTTGAGACGTCTATGCGCAACCTTTCAGGGAATCAGATTCGGGAAGACTTTTTGAGGTTTTTTGAGAGCAAGGGTCACCGCAGGGTGCATTCGTCCTCTTTGGTGCCGGCCAACGACCCCACCCTTCTGTTCACCAATGCGGGGATGAATCAGTTCAAGGACGTCTTCCTGGGTACGGAGACGCGGCCTTATCTGCGGGCTGCCAGCAGCCAGAAGTGCGTGCGAGCGGGCGGCAAGCACAACGATCTGGAGAACGTTGGATTCACGCGGCGTCATCATACATTCTTTGAGATGCTGGGCAACTTCAGCTTCGGAGATTACTTCAAGAAGGAAGCGATTGCCTTTGCCTGGGAGTTGCTGACCAGCCCCGAATGGTTCGGAATCGACAAGGACCGGCTTTACGTGACGATCTTCGAGGGGGTGGGAGAGGGTCCGGCAGCGGTGCCGCGTGATGACGAAGCCGAGCGGTTCTGGATGGACGCCGGCGTCCCCAGGGAGCGCATCTTCGCCATGGGGATGAAGGACAACTTCTGGCAGATGGGGGATACCGGCCCGTGTGGCCCCTGCTCGGAGATCTTCTTCGATCTCGGCAGGGAAGCTAGCGAGACCGGTGAGGATCGTCCATTTCCCGACGACGACCAGCGCTACATGGAGATCTGGAACCTGGTCTTCATGCAGTTTGATCGCAGCAGCGGTGGAGTTCTGACTCCCCTGCCGAAGCCTTCGATCGATACCGGGATGGGGCTGGAACGGGTAGCGTCCGTGCTGCAGGGAAAACTGAGCAACTACGAGAGTGATCTGTTTACGCCCTTGATAGGGAGCGCGGCGGAGCTGGTAGGGTTTGGCAAAGAGGGGTTGACCAGCGACCGTATTGGCGAGCTGGCCATCAGCGATCAGAAGGGGGCTGCATCCTTGCGCATCATCGCCGACCACGCGCGGGCCGCTACCTTCCTGATCTCTGACGGAGTGCTGCCCAGCAACGACGGACGCGGCTATGTGCTGCGCAAGATTCTGCGCCGCGGCATTCGGCATGGCCGGCTGCTGGGGCAGGAGAAGCCGTTTCTGCATAGGATGGTGGAAGCGGTTCGCGAACAGATGCAGGCCGCCTATCCGGAGCTGCAAGAGAGCGCCGAGCGAGTCGCCAAGGTGGTGCTGGCAGAAGAGGAGCAGTTCGCGCGAGTGATGGAGGTCGGCTCCGCGCAGATGGACCAGCTTATCGCCCTGAAGAGGCGCGGCTCGACCGCAGGATCAGCGGAGGCAGGTTCCGCTTCCGCCGAACCGAGGAAAGACGCTGGGTTGCGTATTGAGGGGCGCGAGGCATTCCACCTCTACGAGACCTTTGGCCTGCCGTTGGACTTTATGGTGGATGCGGCCCGGGATGCCGGGCTGGGTTTCGATGCCGAAGGTTTTGATTCGGCCAAAGAGGAGGAGCAGGCGAGGGCGCGCGCCTCCTGGAAGGGCGGGTCGCAGAAGTCAGCGGCGCCGGTTTACCGGGAGCTGCCCAAGACGGAGTTTGAGGGTTACACGTCCCTGCGAGTGGAGGGCGCCAAGGTGCTGGCGCTGGTCAAGGATGGCGTCGGCGTTCCCGTATTTCAACCTGGAGAAGCGGGTGAGGCGGTTCTGGATGCCACTAGCTGCTACGCCGACTCCGGCGGCCAGGTGGGGGATGTGGGCTGGATTTACTCCAGCGATCACCAGACTTTGGTCGCTGAGGTGACCGGATGCCGGAAGCCGGTGCAGGGTGTATTTGCTCACCACGTGGTGGTGAAGCAAACCATGGCGGTGGGCGATACCGTGGATGTGGCGGTGGATGCCACGGTGAGGGAGGCTGTGATGCGCAATCATACGGGAACGCACCTCCTCCACGCGGCTTTACGCCAGGTTTTAGGCCCCCATGTGAAGCAGGCCGGTTCGTTGAACGACCGCTCCCGCCTGCGCTTCGACTTTAGTCACTTTGCCGGCGTGGCTCCGCAGGAGATCGAGGAGATTGAGAGCATTGTCAACGCTCAGGTGCTAAAGAACACTCCCGTGGAGACCCTGGTGGATGTGCCTATCGATGTAGCGGTGCATGAGTTGGGTGCGATGGCGCTGTTTGGCGAAAAATATGGAGATAAGGTGCGGGTGGTGAAGATTGGCGACTTCTCCACTGAGCTGTGCGGAGGAACCCATGTCGGGGCGACGGGGCAGATTGGGCTGCTGAAGCTGCTTGGGGAGGGAGCCGTGGCCAGCGGCGTGCGCCGGGTGGAAGCTGTAACCGGCATGGGGGCATTGGCGGCCTTTCGGCGGGATGCGGATGTGGCTCGAGCGGCAGGCCAGTTCGTTGGGGGAGGCGACGTGAGTGGAGAGGCCCTACGCTCCAGAGTCGCTGCCCTGGACGAAGAGATCAAGAAGCTGCGCCGCGAGTTGGAGACACTGCGATTGAAGTCCGCCAGCGCGGCTGCGGCCGACAGATTGGCTGCGGCGGTGGAGGTGAAGGGCGTCAAGGTGCTGGCCCAAAGGATTGATATGCTCGGATCTTCTCCAGAGGCCAAGTCGCAGATGCGGAATCTGGTGGATGAGCTGCGCGGAAAGCTCGGTAGCGGGGTGGTGGTGTTGGGCGCGGCTTCGGCGGACGGTCGAGTGAACCTGATCGTTGGGGTCAGCAAGGACCTGACCTCGCGGGTCCATGCCGGCAAAATTGTAGGGGCGATTGCCGCCAAGGTGGGAGGCAAGGGGGGCGGAAGACCGGATCTTGCCGAGGCTGGAGGTAGCGACGCAGCCGGCTTGGACGCGGCTCTGGCGGGAGCCCGCCACATGATAGAGGAGATCCTCTAGCAGCCTGAGGCGTCGAGGTATTCGAAACGGTACCTCCGAGGGATTCACAAGCCGGGATAGGGCTGGAGCAACCGTAGACTTGAAGGCATGGATCACCTGCAGAGCGGTCAAATCCATGCTGTTGACGGAAGTTTGGGCCGTGTTGCATGGGGCGTCCTGGTCCTCCTTGGTTTGTCGATGGCGACTCTGACCGCGCCAAGCAGTTTGGCTGCCGTCAGATTCGAAGTGGGTTCTACTGCCGAAAGCACGCAGGGACGGGCAGATTCGGCCTGGCGGGAGGCCCTGCTGGCCCGGCGCAAGTTCGAATCTGAACCCGGAAGGATGCACACCCGGCAGGCGTACGAGCATGTGATGAACCAGTTTCGCGTGATCTATCGCGACAACCCCGGGGATAAGCATTCGGCCGCCGCGGTGGAACAGGTGGCCGAACTATTTGCCGAGCGGGGGCGCGAGCTGAACGATAGGCAGAGCATCGCCGCCGCGGTTGGGCAATATGAATATCTGGCCAAAGCCTATCCAGGGGACAGGTTGGCCCCGGTGGCTCTGGAGAAGGCGCTCGATTTAGTGGAATCGGGATCTGCGCCGGGACGGGACAACGGCCAGGTGACGGATCCAGAGGCAGCTCAAGAAGCCGGCAAGATTCGCGCCGAGCTCGCCGAGGATTACCCTCAGGCCTTGCGCCATGCCAAGGCCAGCCAGGCAGATTCTAAGGCAAGAGAGAGGGTTGCCGGCGATCGGCCGGCCCCGTCCGGTTTCAATCAGGCTAGCCCTGCATCGATTTCTGCCGGGTCGGCTTCCGTCAGAACAGTCGCTGCGGCCGTGCAGCCGGAGACTGGGACGGGAGGACAAGCACCACCGATCGAGCCTCGCTTGGGGGCGGCACCCAGCCGAGGGGCTCTGTCTATGGTCACCGGGATCAGACATTGGTCTACAGCCAGCTATACCCGGGTGGCGATCGATCTGAATGTAGCGCCGGGGCAAGTGGTAAAGTACGAGGCGGCGCGGGTGGAAGATCCAGACCGGATCTTCTTTGACCTTGAAGACGCGCGCCTGGGCGCGGGATTGGCAGGCAAGAACTTCCCGGTGACGGATGATGGATTTCTCGAGCGAGTTCGAGTGGCGCAGTTCAAGAACAATGTCACCCGGGTAGTGCTCGACGTCCATCACGTAACGGAGTATTCCGCGTTTTGGCTTCCCAATCCTTACCGTTTGATCATCGATATCCACGGTGAACCGGGAAGCCGCCAAGCCATGCAAACGGGGGATCCGGCCGGAGTGGTGGAGGTAAATCCGCCGGCTGCGGAGCAGCCAAAAGGGAGCCCCGCGCCGGATGAGCTGGATGCCAGTGCTTCGGAACGGCCGGACGGTGCTCGGCCGGTGGAGATATCCAGCCTGCCGGCAATGCCGGTAACGGATGGGAGAACGAGCTTTGGAATGCCGCGAAGGGTTTCAAACGGCGCAGGGAACAGCGCCTCCGAGGCGTCGCCGAGGGCTGTGCCGGAGCCTTTGCGCCGCAACTCCACATTGGTCACGGACACCTCGACTTCGACGGGCAATGCGGCAGCGAACGAAGCCGACGTTGCCGAGGTGAGCCGTCAGCCTGGAATGGTGGAGGCTACGCGCCGGCCTAGTTCGAAGCCGATCGCCGAGACCAACCGCAAGCTCGCGCCCAAGGCGCAGCCGGCCCCACGGCTTAGCCGCGAAGCGAGGCCGGCGGCGGGAGAAGGAGCCATCACTGCCGAAGAGCATGGATCGCCTGCTCCAATACCGCCGCCTACCAGCGACGGAGAGACTTCGCTGATGCGCACGCTGGGATTGAAGATCGACCGCATTGTGATCGATGCAGGCCATGGCGGGCACGACTCCGGCACGCTAGGCGCAGGCGGCATCGAAGAGAAGAATGTGGTGCTGGATGTTGCGCTGCGGTTGGGCAAACTGCTGCACGACCGGCTGGGGGCCGATGTGGTGTACACCCGCGATGATGATACATTTGTGCCGCTGGAGACGCGAACCGCCATCGCCAACAAGGCGCAGGCGGATCTGTTCATCAGTGTGCATGCTA
>JAJYZE010000202.1 GCA_021800195.1 Acidobacteriota bacterium | reverse complement strand
ACAAGAAAGGCCTCCGCTGCTCCGCGGAGGCCCTCCGTTTTGGTCCTTTCAAGGTTACTTCGCGGCGGCTGCGGCCTTTTTGGAATCGGCGGCGGCGTACTTCCGGCGGAACCGCTCGACGCGGCCGGCGGTATCCACCAGCTTCTGCTTGCCGGTAAAGAAGGGGTGGCAGGCAGCGCAGATTTCAAGGACAATGGGCCCCTTGTGGGTGGAGCGGGTGTCGAACTGGTTTCCGCAGGCGCATTTGACGTGCGTGGCTTCGTAGTGGGGATGAACTCCGGTCTTGGGCATCTGGTCTCTTTCTAGCAATCCCGCCGCAGAACGGTTCGCTTGCACACCGCCATCGGGGCGAGCTCCAGACCACGGGGCAGAGCCCGGGCCCGGGACGCGGGCGTGCGTGCATCGATCTTCCTGTCGCGCTGCGAGCTTGGGCCCCGACTCCCGGGGCTACAGGCGCTCAAGTTAGTCTACCACCGCGGGGAAGGCAAGCGAGACTTCTCCAGGCACGGCAATATCCCCGACCCCCTCGCTGCCCGGCCGGGCCGCTAATGACTCCTCGCCGAGTGTGGTTTCCTCGCTGCGGGCGGGATTCGCACAGCCTTGCTTCCGGCCTCCGGCCTGCGATACTGAAGGCATCGCGCCGCTGCCGGCCCGCGCTTTCCGCCGCTGGTCTCGCCCCCCCGGCCGGTTGCCGGGGCCTGGGCTGCGCGAAGGAAGGACCGACTCATGCCGGAAGATCTCTGCCCCCTGTGTGAAGGCTCGGGCCTGCGCGTGGTGGTGCGCCCGGGCGGAACCCGTTTCGCGCAGCCCTGCGCCTGCCGCAGCTCCCTGCGCGCAGTGCGTATGATCCGGCAGGCCCGCATTCCGCAGCGCTATATGCACTGCACGCTGGACAGCTACGACACCCACTTTCCCTCCTCCAACCCCACCCTGCAGGAGGCTCTGGTGAAGGCGCGCGGCTTCGTCCAGGCTTATCCGCTGGGCACCGGCGGCAACGGGCTGCTGATGAGCGGCTCCATCGGCGTGGGCAAAACCCACCTGGCTGTTGGCATTCTGCAGGCGCTCATCCAGGAGCGCGGCGCCAAGTGTCTATTCTTTGACTACCGGGACCTGCTCAAGCAGGTGCAGAACAGCTACAACCGCAGCGTGGACGTCACTGAGATGGAGGTGCTACGACCGGTTTTTGACGCTGAGGTGCTGGTGCTGGACGAACTCGGCGCCTCCAAGCCCACCGACTGGGTCTGGGACACGGTGGCCCATATCCTGAACACACGCTACAACGATCGCCGCACCACCATCATCACCACCAACTATCCCAATCTCCCCCCGCTGGCGGCCGAGGAGAGCCTGCCACGCCTGGCTGTGCGCGAAGAGACTCTAGGCGACCGCATCGGCGAACGCATGCGCTCTCGCCTGCAGGAGATGTGCGTGGTCTTGGAGATGACGGGCGAAGACTTCCGCCAGAAGGTCAAACGGGCCAGCTTCGCCTGAGGCCGCAGCCTCAGCATCTCACCCCTGGCCCAAGCTCCTCAGCGCACCGCCAGGGCTGCCTCAAGGCTCGCGTTCACGGATGCATTGGCGAACTCCGCGGCCACCCGGATCCCGTTCATCACTGCCCGGTCATTAGAAGAGCCATGGCCCACCACGCAAACCCCGCGCAATCCCAGCAGCGGAGCGCCGCCGTACTCGGAGTAGTCCAGCCGGCTCTTGAAGGCCTTGAACGCCCGCTGGGAGAGCATCGCGCCCACCTGCGAGGTGACCGTTGACTTCAAGCTCTCCCGCAGCGAGGTGTTCACCAGCTTGGCCAGCCCCTCGCTGGCCTTAAGCGCCACATTTCCCACAAACCCGTCGCACACCACCACATCGGCGCGGCCGTTGTATAGCTCCCGCCCCTCCACGTTGCCGATGAAGTTCATACCCAGCTTGCCGGCCACGGCGCGCAGCAGCGGCAGGGTCGCATGGGTCAGGGCGTTGCCCTTGGTGTCCTCTTCGCCGATAGAGAGCAGGCCTACCCGGGGATGCGCCACGCGCAGCACGTCCTTGGCGTACATCTGCCCCATGATGGCAAACTGCACCAGATTCTCCGGACCGCAGTCCACATTCGCGCCCACATCCAGCACCACGCACGGCTGGCCGGCACTGGTTGGCAGCACCGCGGTCAGGGCGGGACGGTCCACCCCGGTCAGGCTGCCCAGCACCATCTTGCCGGTGGCCATCGCCGCGCCGGTATTGCCGGCGGTCACAAAGCCCGCTGCGCGGCCCTCGCGCACCATCTTCAACCCAACCCGCATGGAGGAATCGCGCTTGGAGCGCACCGCCTGGGATGCCTTGTCCTCCATGCTGATCCACTCGCTGGCCTGCACCATGAAGATGGGCAGCCGGGGCCGGGGAGCGACCCCGAAACGAGGCCGGGCTAAGTTCTTCAGCGCCTCTCGCATCTTGGGGCGCAGCATCTCCTCCGGCCCCACCAGGTGAACACGGACGTCCAACTGGCGGCAGGCCAGTATCGCCCCGCGAATCTCCGGCTCGGGGGATCGGTCAGATCCCATGGCATCCAGCGCGATGTCGATCGGCATGGTTTGGTTCGGCTCGAACTTCCCTGACTGGGTTGGACGGCTCGCTTGGCTGCGCAAGACCTGAAGGAAAGCGCCTTCCGCGTGGCGTAAAGCAGACCGCGGGAAGCAGGCCCCTCAGGGCTTCAGACAGCGTCTGCCTTCTCCGGCAAGCTGCGCGGCGAAAACTTCCCGTCGAGATGCTTCCGGCTGCCGGGCTCCTGCAAGCCGGACGGATCGAGCGAGTGGCCGCAGGAGAACAGCCTCTGGAGATCGGCTTCAGGCGGCGTTCTTGGTGGCCACCACAGCCCGTCCCTTGTACTCGCCGCACTTCTTGCAGGCGCGGTGGGGAAGCTTCTTTTCTCCGCAGTTGGGGCAGTCGGAGACGCCGGTGGGCGTTAGAAAGTCATGGCTGCGTCGTTTGGCGGTGCGCTGCTTGGAGTGCCTGCGCTTTGGATTCGGCATGGTGAACCTCTTCTTGAATGGCCAGCCAACGCAAAGCGGTGCGGCCGAAGTCATTTACAACCAGGAGCTTGTGACGGCGCTACGGCGCATCGCCGCCGCTGGACCCTGCACCGCAAAGATTCTGCACGGCAAAGAACCCCTCTCATCGCTTGTGCGCGATCGAAAGTCCGGCCAGCGCGGCGAAACGCGGATTGGCTGGCTCAACGACGCACTCACAGGTGGAAAGGTTACGGTTGACTCCGCAGTGAGGACAAAGGCCCTTGCAGTCCTGTTGGCAAAGCACCCGCCCCGGCAGGGCCAGAAGCACCTGTTCCCGGACGGCGTCCTCCAGCAGCAGGCCGCTCTCTTCATAATAACCGATTTCGGCCTCATCTTCCGTAATGGCGTGCTCGCCAGCTCCGCCATCAGCGCCGACGGGGCGGAAGATCAGGTCAAAGTTCCCCTCCAGCCGTCGTCGCACCGGCTCCAGGCAGCGGGCACAGAGCTGCTCGAACTCGCCCGCGTAGCCGGCGCGCACCCGGATGTCCTGCACCAACTCCCGTGACCCGCGGTGTTCCACCAGCAGTTCAGCCTGCCCCTGCAGGGTCAGCGGGCCAATCTGCCGCAAGTTCGGCGCATAATCCAGAGCATCTTCCGCGAAGGATTCGTCCAGCTTCAGCGGCTCATCCATGAGTTGTGCGGGGGTAATCAGCATGCTTTAACCCTAGGATGCCCGCGCATCGCCGTCAATCGGCTGCCGAACGCCGGCTGACTCTCGCCCGCTCCAACTCCGCGCTTCACGCCACCTGGTCTTCGTCAAACAGGCGGATTCCGGCCACGCCCGCCGCTCCCGCCTCCAGGCATCTCGCGGCGTTGGTCCAGGTGACGCCGCCCAGCGCCAGCACGGGCGTCGCCGCGGCGGCGGTGCAGGCTGCGTGCAGCAGCCCCAACCCTGCGCCCGAAGCCACCACCACCCCAGCCACGCGCTTCTCGAAGACCGGTCCGAAGAGGATCAGGTCCGCGCCTCCATCGTCGGCCCGGCGCACCTGCTCCAGCGTATGGCAGGAGACCCCCACGAGCGGAGGCGGAGCGCCCAGCAGCGCGAATCTTCGCCGAATCTCGGCCGGCGTCGCCTCATTCTCGCGCGCGGTCAGATGCACGCCGTCCAATCCAGCCCGTGCGGCCAGCTCCGCCGGACCATTCAGCAGCAGCCTGGTCCCGCCCAGAGGCTCATGATCTCGACCGGCGCGGATCTTCCTCACCACCGTGGCCACGGCGCCGGCCAGCCTTCCCAGTTCCTCCGCGTCAAGCTGCTTTTCACGCAGTTGCACAAACTCCACGCCGGCGGAGGCCCAACGCCTGGCCTGCCCCACCGCCGTCCAACCCTCTCCACAGGTGATCGCACAGCGCAACATGCTTCCAAGTCTACGCCGCTACTGCTGGCACCGTGGGCAGTAGACAGTGGTGCGGCCGCCCACCACAATCTTCTTAAGCACCGTGGCGCACTCGCGGCAGGGCTGGCCCGCCCGGCTGTAGACCTTGTGCTGGAGCTGGAAGAATCCCTGGACGCCATCCGCGTCCACGTAGTCGGAGACAGACGATCCGCCCAGCCGGATCGCCTCTGCCAGCACCTCCTGCAGCGCCGCGTGCAGCCTGCCCAGTTGCGTGCGGCTGAGCCGTCCCGCCTGCCGACGCGGGCGGATCCCCGCTCGGAACAGGCTCTCGTCGGCGTAGATGTTCCCCACTCCGTGCAGAATCGACTGATGCAGCAGAGCGGCCTTGATGGCTAGCCTCCTGCCTTGGAAGAGCTGCGCGAACTCATCCACCAAGACGGTCGTGGGCTCCGTTCCCGGCCCCTGATAGGTGGCCGCGCCGCTCAGGACGGAGAGCCTGCCGAAGCGCCGTGGATCGACGAACCTCACCTGGCGCCCATCGGAGAGCGAGAGTACGGCATGGGTATGGGTTGGCCATGGAACCTCAGGCTGCGCGACCAGAAGCCTCCCGGTCATACCCAGGTGGACCAGGAACTGCGCCGACTGCGCTTCGGCTCCGCGCAGATCCATCACAATGGTCTTGCCCACGCGCCGCACCCGCTCGATGCGGGCTCCGGTTAGGGTACGGGCGATCTCGGCCTGGCTGGACTTGAAGGTCTGCGGCTTCCCGCTGGTCCACACCCGCTCGATGCGCCGGCCACGCACGCGCGCATTCACTCCATTGGCAATGGTCTCGACCTCGGGCAACTCGGGCATGATCCGGCAACTCTTCCATCCTCCCTGATTCCGCCCATATCAGCAAGACCAGATCAGCAAGATGCGTGGGCGGGTCTGCCCAAGTTCTTGTGGACACGCGGGTGGCTCACGCTTTGCCCTTGAATGTTCCGTCTAATGACATTCTTGACACGCTGTCTCGGGAGATCCTTTCCATTCCTGCGCAGCGGGTGGGTTACGTGGTGCCGGCGAGCCTCGCTCTCGATGCCGCCGGAGACCGCGCCGGCGCCCCTGCCGCGGCCGGGCCAAACAGGTGAGCCGAGGACCAGAGACCGCGGACGGGAGAGACGATGAGCAGCTCCGCGCTTCATCCCGGCAGTGCGGCTGCCCGGCCCTCCCGCGGAGCAACTCTGCGGAACAGCCGTCGCACGGGCACGCGGCGGCGGCTAAACTTTCCCGCCGCCCGAACCGTCGTTACCTCAGCCCCGCGCCGACTGAGGTGAAGGAGCGCTCCATCATGGCCGCATCCGTCAAAATGCCGCACATCTCCAGGCGCTGGCTGGTGGCCATCGCCGTGATGACCAGCGCGGTCATGGAGGTGCTGGATACGACGGTGGTGAACGTCAGCCTGCCGCACATCGCCGGCAGCCTCTCTTCGTCAGTGGACGAGGCAACCTGGGTTTTGACCTCCTACATCGTGGCCAACGCCATCATTCTGCCCATTACGGGATGGCTTTCAAACTATTTTGGGCGCAAGCGGCTGCTGCTGACCGTGGTCATCGGGTTCACCGTCTCCAGCGCTCTCTGCGGCATGGCGCCCAGTTTGCCCCTTCTCATCTTCTTCCGGGTGCTGCAGGGCTTCACCGGCGGCGG
>JAJYZE010000201.1 GCA_021800195.1 Acidobacteriota bacterium | reverse complement strand
AACACCGCTCCGGTCGTCGGCGCCACCTCGGAGACCTCGGTACCGTGCAGCTCCATCGCCAACTCCGCGATGAGCCATGGAGCGCCGGCCTATGGCTTCCTGGCCCCGCGCAACTTCCACACCAACATCCTCACCCTGTCGCTGCACTACGAGTTTTAGGGCTCTTGTTTGTCAGCTGGATTGGGCATGGAGGCGCCACAGCGTTGCGGAAAACGCCACAGGGTGTAAGTTGACTTTGGGTTTGCGAGCGGAGTCCGCCGGACCGTGTCCGATGGGATGAGGAAACGGCGCGGGACGGAGTTCGCGAGTAGGTGGTGGGGGCCTTGGGCAGCCCGGATGCGGTGCTGATCGTCGATGAGACGGGCTGTGTGAAGAAGGGCGTTCCTTCTGCGGGAGTCAAGCGCCAGTACAGTGGCACAGCGGGGCGGATTGAGAACAGCCAGGTAGGGGCATTTCTTGGCTATGCCAGCGAAAAGGGCGCGGCGCTGGTGGATCGTGCGCTGTATGTGCCGCAGGAGTGGGCCCAGGATCGCGAGCGTTGCCGCGCGGCGGGGATTCGGGACACGGTCGAGTTTGGCAGCAAGCCGGAGCTGGCGCGGTCGGGCGCGCCCTGGACGCAGGGGTTCCGGTGGGCTGGGTAGCAGGCGATGAGGTCTATGGCAGCGACAGCAAGCTGCGCCGGGATCACCAACTCCTCGCCATCTTCTACCCCTACCGGAAGCGCCAATCGCCACTGCCTCATTGCTTCCGGCAGCTCCTCTCCTATCGCTATCTACAACCGTAGTACTAGGCTCAGCCGCGGCCACCCAGAGCATCACGTCGTACATGACTTGCCAGCCCTGCTCCGCTCCAGCCGGCTAAGGTGAATGCCTCGGACTCGGGCAGGGAGTCTACAAGCAGCGATATCCTTGAAGAAAGTTCGTCAACTCAGCTACCCTTCCCTCAGGCTCAAAGCCCCATCCGCGTACGTAGGCCGAGGACCGACGCCAGGACCCGGCTGCGGCGCGGGCCCGCTGCCGCTGGTGGCGAGTCCTTGACTGCCCAGCTGCCTTCCATCTGTCGGAGCGCGACCTGTCCAACATGGCGGTCGTCTTTGCTCTCCCCATACTGAGAGGATGTAGGCTGCGCATCCGCCTACGGCATCGAACGCTGCTGCGTCGAACTCCGGCGAAGAATCCAGAAAAACCAGGCTCCCTCAACAGAAAAATCGGGAACCGAAACATCCACTCCATCGCCCAGAGATCCAACCTGGATTCCGAACGGCACACTTCGCGCTCCATTCCGGGCGGCATGTCTTCAACGATCTCAAAACGCTCTTGCTTTCATGCAATGGTGTCATGTATACACTTCTTGATGAACTCTTTCCAGCCGGCCTTCGAGCGAATTGTTGCTGCCGCTGCGCCATCGGCGCTGCCACGCAAGACGCTGGTGGAGACCGCGGTAAATGCTCTGCGTCAGCGGATCATTGACGGCGAGTTTCAAGCGGGGGAATCGCTCAATCAGGTAGCCATTGCGCGCGAATATGCCATCAGCCGCATTCCACTTCGGGAGGCCATGCGTCAGTTGGAGGTCGAAGGGCTGCTGCTGTTTCAACCAGGAAAGGGGGCCGTGGTATCCGGCCTCTCCCTGAGTGAGATTCAGGAGGTGATTCACCTGCGCGCCATGATTGAACCGGAGGTTTTGGGAAAAGCCATTCCGCGTCTGGCAACGGCGGAGCTCGAGCAGGCCAAGCGCATTCTTGACGACTACGAGACCGCATTTAAAAAAAATGAGGTTGCAACATGGGGAGAGTATAACTGGCGCTTTCACTCAACCCTGTGCGCGCCGAGCGGATGTTCCATCGCCATGGGCATCCTTCAAAGCCTGCATCACCTGAATGAACGTTACGCGAAGATTCAAATCTCGGTAACTCATTGGACACAGCGTGCAGCCCAGGAGCATCGCGAGATTCTTGCAGCGTGCGTCCGAAGAGACCGTAAAAAGTCGCCAGAACTGCTCAAAGACCACATTCTCAGCGCAGGACAGGCGCTAATTGCCCTGCTCGAAAAACCACGGCAGCCCAACGAAGAAACCCAGAAGAGAAGATGATGATGTTTCCAAAAATCAAGAAAATCCAAGCTTTCCAGGTGGATCTACCGCTTTGTGAAGGTGTTTATAAATGGTCTGGCGGCAAGAGTGTCGATGTCTTTGATTCCACCGTAGTGGCCGTCCACACGGACGCAGGTATCAGCGGATACGGAGAGGTCTGTCCCCTGGGGCCAGCCTATCTGGCTGCCTATGCCTCCGGGGTCCGATCCGGCATCGCAGAAGTCGCTCCTCATCTGATTGGCTTGAATCCGACGGAACTATCCGTTGTCAATGATCGAATGGATTTCGGCTTGCGTGGACACCCGTATGTGAAATCCGCAATCGACATCGCATGTTGGGATATTCTGGGCAAACTTGCCGGTCTGCCCATCGTCTCTCTGCTCGGTGGCCGCTATGGCGAATCCTTTCCACTCTATCGAGCGATCTCCCAGGAAGACCCAGCCGAAATGGCGCGTAAAGTGGCGTCGTATCGGAGTGAAGGATATAGAAAGTTTCAGCTTAAAGTTGGAGGGAATCCGGATACGGACATCGCCCGCGTCCAGGAGGTTGCCCAAATCCTGAGCAATAGGGATGTTCTCGTTGCAGATGCGAATACTGGCTGGAGCCAGCACCAGGCGATCAGGGTCGTAGATGCTCTGCGAGACGTGGATGTTTACATCGAACAACCTTGCGCAAGCTATCGAGAATGTTTGACAGTAAGGACGCATACATCCAAACCGTTTATTCTCGACGAAGTGATCGATAGTTTGGCGATGGTGGTCGAGGGGCTGAAAGATCGAGCCATGGATGTGGTCAATCTCAAGATTTCAAAGGTCGGGGGACTCACAAAAGCGAGACAAATCAGAGACTTGTGTGTATCTCTCGGCATCGCCATGACAATCGAAGATAGCTGGGGTGGCGATATCACCACCGCTACCATTGCGCATCTGGCGCATAGCACGCCACCGGAATATCTGTTCTCGTCGACTGACTTCAACAGCTACGTGACGAAAAGTATCGCCGACGGAGCGCCTAGGCGCCAAGGCGGATGTCTTGCTGCATCGACATCGCCTGGGCTCGGCATCGAGCCCAGATGGGATGTACTGGGTGATCCGGTCCTCTCCATTTCATAGATACGACGCACGCAGGAAAGGATCTCATCGGTGAACCGGAATTTATCGCGCAGAAGCTTCTCAATCGACGTCTTGACTTGTATGGCCTTGTTCCCGCTTGACACCCCATTCAGCGCCTGCTTCGCGGAATCTTTCCCCATCCCGATGCCATCAGCAGGGAATTTGCCCTGCTCCCGGCGCGAAGACATTTCCACGCCAACCTTTCATCACGACACGCGATGGGACCGGCGCAGAGGTGAGAGAAAGAGCAGTCTGGGGATGGCGATGAAACTTCGGCTGCCATCTGCTCGGATTTAATTTTGAAAGCCTTCTTGGATTGATTCATTGGTTCCAGACCAACATGTCTCAAATAGAGATTGATACTCGCAGTAGAAGGTAGGGGGTCTGTCTCGCGTGCAACATCCTTCTGCTGGGGAAGGACGCGATCTCAAATGCCCTCTCGCAGAAGCGCAGGAGATTGATCAGGCGAGCTCGATCCTTCTATATTCGAATTCCATGGAATGAGGAACCGATGAAGCGACGGGGGTTTTTGAAAACCATCACGGCAAGCGCTGTCACGCTTCCGCTTCCGCTACAGAGTCATGTCACCCATCAACAACACCCTCCTGGAAATGCAGATGCTCCTGCGGAGACCAAGAGCAGTTCGATGCTGTGGTATCGGAGACCGGCCTCGAGATGGATTGAGGCGCTTCCTTTGGGAAATGGTCGGTTGGCAGCAATGGTGTTTGGTGGCACGGCTGCAGAACGGATTCAACTCAATGAGGAAACGGTCTGGAGCGGTGGCCCATACGATCCCACCAATCCCAAAGGGAAGGAAGCTCTTCCAGAGATCCGCAGGTTGGTATTTGCCGGCGAGTATCTCAAGGCGCATCGGCTGTTCGGACGCACGATGTTCGGTGTGGCAATTCCACAGATGCAGTACCAGCCCTTAGGGGACCTCTGGCTGACCTTCCCGGGGCAGAGTCATGCCCTGCGGCGTCAACTTCAATCGAAAACGGATATGGCGCGGGTTGTGCCTAATCCGGGTACCGATTACCGGCGACAACTCGATCTGGATGAGGCTATCGTTACGGTCAGCTACAGGGCAGACAACGTTACATTTCGACGTGAAACATTCGTCAGCTCAGTAGACCAGGTGATCGTCGTACGCTTAACGGCAGACCAACCACGAAAGATCTCTTTTTCAGCGGCACTGATTGCAGGAAACTCTGAGCAGCGGGATGGAGACGCGCGTTACGATGCGGTTCCACCCAATGAACTCGTGGTGCGAGGCCGCGCCATGTCAGATGAAGGAGTTGAATCTCAACTGCAATATTGGACGCGGGCGAAGATTTTGGCTGAGGGCGGTGCAATCACTGCTCTTGAGTGCACACTCGATGTGGCCGAAGCAGATGCTGTCACGATCATCACAGCGGCTGGAACCAGCTTCGTCGATCCCAAGGATGTGAGTCGAAATCCGGAACCACGGATCAGGGAGCAGATCGAAGCAGCGGCCGCAAAATCTTATCCCGACCTGCGCAGAGATCATGTGGTTGAGCATCAGAGACTGTTTCGTCGTGTCTATCTCAATCTCGGAAGTTCAAAGAGCGACAGCGTGCCCACAGATGAGCGCTTAGCGAAATTTCAGGAAACAAATGATCCTGATTTAGCCGCTCTCTACTTCCAGTTTGGGCGCTACATGTTGATCTCAAGTTCACGGCCCGGCTGCATGCCGGCAAATCTCCAAGGGAAGTGGAACGAGTCCAACCTGCCACCCTGGGGCGGCAAGTACACAACAAACATCAACCTGCAGATGAATTACTGGCCGGCGGAATCCGCCAATCTCGCTGAGTGCGCTGAACCCCTATTTCGGATGATTGCTGATATGGTCCAACCCGGGAGTCGTGTCGCACAAATCAATTATGGAGCCAAGGGCTGGGTGCTGCACCAAAATACCGATCTCTGGCTGGCCTGTGCTCCTATGGATGGCCCGACATGGGGCACGTTCGCCACAGGTGGCGCGTGGTTATGCACTCATCTTTGGGAGAACTATCTTTTCAACGGCGATCTTGAAGCTCTCAAGCGGTATTACCCAGTGATGAGAGGATCCGCAGAATTCTTTCTCGACACGCTGACGGAGGATCCGGTACACAAGTGGAAAGTAACCTGCCCGTCGACGTCCCCGGAACACTTCCCTGAAGTTCCTTCGACGAGCATCACTTTCTGGGACGAGGTTACAAATCTCCACCTCAAGGGAACCACGATTTGCGCTGGACCGACGATCGATATGTCGATACTGAGGAATCTCTTTGAAGGCTGTATTAGAGCGAGCGAGATTCTGGGTGTCGACGCCGACTTCCGGCGCCAGCTCCACGCGACCAGTCAGCAACTTGCACCTTTGCAGATCGGCAAGTGGGGCCAACTGCAGGAATGGCTGGAGGACTGGGATGATCCGCAGGACCATCACCGCCATCTATCCCCCCTTTGGGGCCTTTACCCTGGGCATGAAATTAGTCCAAAACGAACACCGGAGCTTGCGGCTGCTGCATCCAAGTTGCTGACGTCGAGAGGAGATGGTGGTCCCGGCTGGACCATGGCCTGGAAGATCTGTCTTCGTGCTCGCCTTCTCGATGGAGAATATGCCTACCGAGAGCTTCATAAATTGTTGACCTTCGCTGATAGCGAAGAGATCAGCTACACAGATGGAGGAACCTATCCGAACCTGATGAATGCTCTGCCCTTCCAGATCGATGGCAATCTAGGAGCGGCTGCTGGCATTGCCGAAATGCTCCTTCAGTCTCAAGCTGGAGAACTCCACCTTCTTCCAGCTCTCCCCAGCGTCTGGGCTACGGGCTCTGTTAGGGGCCTCAAAGCTCGTGGAGGCTTCGAGGTGGACAT
>JAJYZE010000200.1 GCA_021800195.1 Acidobacteriota bacterium | reverse complement strand
GGTAACCTCATTTCCCCTCCCGCTGGCGCTGGGATGTACGTGGAATCCTGTGCTGATACATCAGGTGTTCACTGCTGTCTCCGATGAAGTGTGGGCCTGGCACAAGAAAAGCGGTCAAGGGCTGGCGATGTTCTCTCCTCCAACGGTGAACATGGGAACCAGAGATCCCAGATGGGGAAGAATCTCCGAGAACTTTAGCGAAGACCCTCTGCTTGTGGGTAAACTCGCTGTGGCGACCATTCGTGGAATGCAAGGTGATGATCCTCGCTTCCTCAAGACCATCGCCTGCGCCAAGCACTTCATCGCCAACGATACAGAGGATGACCGCCGGGAAGTCTCGGCCACAGTGGACCCACGCAGTTTCTGGGAGTACTACAGCCGGGGATTTGAGGCGTGCGTCCGAGAAGGCCGAGTCTTCACGGTCATGAGCTCGTACAACGAGATGAATGGCATTCCGACGACAGCGAATCGCTTTTTGTTGACCGAACTCCTGCGCGACCGCTGGGGGTTCCGTGGTTTTGTGGTGTCGGATTGTGATGCGGTGGCCGATATCATGCGAACGCATCACTTTGTACCGACCTTCGCCCAGGCGGCGGCCTTGGCTGTCAATGCAGGATGCGACATCAACTGTGGACAGACGTTGCCGAACTTCCTCGGTGAAGCCTTCGACAAAATGCTCATCGGCGAAGAGACCATCGACCATTCACTCATCCGTTCGCTCACTGGCCGCATCCTGCTGGGTGATCTCGATCCCATGGAGGAGAGCCCCTACCACGCTATTCCCATCTCTTGCCTCGAAAGTCCCGAGCATCGCGCGCTATGCCGCGAAGCCGGGCGCCAGGCGGTGGTGCTCTTCAAGAACGAAGGGGAAACGCTGCCGCTTGACGCGACCAGCCTGCGCAAGCTGGCGGTGATCGGTCCGATGGCGGGGACCTGCCATCTGGGCGATTACAGTGGAACTCCGGAAGATCGTGTCTCTCCGCTCGACGGTATTCTCGATGAGTTCGGCATTCAACCTCCCCCGGCGATCCCGGCACCCAAGTTGAAGGTCAAGCCTGCAAGGTCATGGGTAGACAAGTTTAATGGATATGACTACTCCGGTCCTCCATCACAAAGGTTTACGAATGGCAAGACTCAGATCACCTATGCCGTTGGCTGCGCCGTAGCTGGCCCCAAGGATAACACCTTGTTCAACGCTGCCGTGGAAGCGGCCAAAGAAGCGGATACGGTCTTGATCTTTGTAGGAGATGATCAGGAGATTGACCGCGAAGCGAAAGATCGGGATTTCCTGCATCTGCCCGGAGTCCAGCATGAACTGGTGCAAGCCGTTCATGCTGTCAATCAGAAGACGATCCTTGTCGTCTCTTCAAACTGCCCTATTTCCATTGTTTGGGAGCAGGACAATCTGCCTGCGATTGTGGGCGGCATCTTCCTCGGGCAAGAGCAAGGGCATGCGCTTGCTGACGTTTTGTTCGGCGCCTATAACCCGGGAGGAAAGCTGAGCACCACATGGTACCGTCATACATCTGACCTGCCGGACTTTCACAGCTACAACATCCGTTCCGGGCGCACCTATCTGTATTTCCAAGGTGTGCCGCTGTATGCCTTTGGCCACGGACTAAGCTATACCACGTTTCAGTATGCTGACTTGCAGGTTGATGGTGATACGCTTCGGCCCGGAGCCGCTCTTGCACTCCAGATGCGAATCACCAACTCCGGCAAGCGCTCGGGTGACGAGGTCGTCCAGTTCTACGTTCACGTCGGGGGTGGAACGGTGCAACGCCCCATCCAGCAGCTTGTGGGTTTTCAGCGGGTTCATCTTGAAGCAGGCGAGAGCCGGAACTTGCGCTTTCCTTTGAGATTTGATGACCCAGCGCTGCATTACTGGGATGAGGCGCAAGAACAGTTTGTCGTTGAATCCGGCACGGTGGATCTGATGATCGGTTCATCCGCAGGCGACATCAGGCTGCAGCGCCAGATTCATCTTCAGGTTTGAAGCTGGACCAAGCCGGCCGGAGGAGCCATGAATGGATTGGCCTGGCGGTCCAGACTTTGGGGGGACCCCGATTCCAGATCATGATCCGTGGGAACTCCCGGCGCGGCACCGCCTGCCTGGCTGACCAGCAAGTATCCTGAGACGCTGCGAGTCAAGCAGGACGGCCGCAAGGACCAGCATGGCAACCGTCAGCAGTTCAACTTTGCGGACCCCTTGTAACGGAGACCATCGAGCTTCCGTCGTCCTTCAAAGATCTGCTCAACGGCGGATCCGACCACTCCATCACCCTTAAACGCCTGGACGTAGCCGTCCTGCAACGGCCTCTACCCTAAAGCCTTTTCAGTGCAGGTGTAACGCGACACCTCGATCTCCATGGGCGTTTTCCCCAATGAAAACGCCACTGCACGCCCTCTCCGGTGTACCCACCAACACTGAAAATGCTTTAGAGCAGCCCTTCGCGCCGGGCTGCTCCTCCCGCGGTTCCCCGGAACGGAGTGCTGGTTCCAAGGTGCTGGTCACATGTTCGGCCGTGAGACGCTGTGGAACAAAACAGCCCAGAGCCCAGCGGAGAAAGACCAATCGCCCCAGTTTGACTAGACGAAGCGGAAGCCGCTGCGCGCCAGTGGGAGAGTGCGAATGCGCTTGCCGGTGGCGGCAAAGACGGCATTGGCGACGGCCGGCAGGATTGGAGGGAGCGCAGGTTCACCCAGGCCGGTGGGCGAGTAGGAGGTCTTGAGGAAGAAGGTATCGATGACGGGCGTCTGGTTCATGCGCAGCAGAGGATAGCGGTTGAAGTTTGTCTGCTCGACGCGGCCTGCATCGAGGGTAATCTCCTGACCCATCTGGCTGAGGCCATCGACGATCCCGCCCTGCACCAGATTCTCCGCGGCGGCAGGGTTGATGATCTGGCTGCCGATGTCGCCTACGGCCCAGACTCGGTCGACTTTGATGAGGTTTCCATCCACCACCGTAACCTCGGCGACCTCAGCGAAGTAGCCCAGGTGACAGGCATAGCAGGCGATGCCCATTCCTTTGCCCGCGGAGCGAGTGCGTTTGGCCCATCCCGATCTCTCCGCAGCCACGGCAAGAACGTCGTGCAACCTCTTGGAGTGCTCATCCGCCGTTCCGATCAGATCCAGTTGAAACTCCAGCGGGTCGCGCTTAGCGGCCGCCGCCACCTCATCCAGGAAGGCCTGGCCGACAAAGGCGAGGGCGTTGGCGCCGGGCGCGCGCAGAGGACCGGTACGTAGCCAGAGAGGCATGGCGGTCGTATACAGACCGTAGTTGTCGACGTGGCCGGAGGGGAACTCGGTTGGGCCGATTCCGGCGCTGCTAGCGTATTGGTCTCCAACCCCGTAGGTGATCATGTGTTGGCGCCAGGCGATCAGCTTGCCGTTGGCGTCCAGGCCGGCCTTGAAGCCGTGAAAGCCTCCCGGGCGGTAGGCATCATGCGTGAAGTCGTCCTCGCGAGACCATACCAGCTTGACGGGGACCCCTGTCTGGCGGCTCAGGTAGGCGGCTTCCACCATGTACTCGTTCAGCAGGCGGCGCCCAAAGCCTCCACCGGTGCGAGTCATGTGGACGGTGATCTTCTCAAGGGGTAGATTCAGCTCTTTGGCGACCATCTGCCGGCCGCCGGCCGGGGCCTGGCTGGTGGTCCAGATCTCCATCGCTCCATCTTTGTAGGAGGCGGTGGTGTCCATGGGCTCTAGAGTGGCGTGGGCGATGAAGGGGTAGGCATAGGTTGCCTGGACAACTGTGGCGGCTTTGCTCAGCGCAGTGTCCACATCTCCGCTGGTATGCACGGAGTTGGCTGGCGGGGCTTGCAAAAGCTCTGCGGCGCGGGTTGCGAAGTTTGCTGTGCTCTGGTTTGCTCCCCGGCCCGGATCCCACTCCACTTTCAGTTTGGAGCGAGCCGACTGCGCCTGCCACCAGGTGTCGGCAAGGATGGCGATACCCGGCTCCATGCCATGATTGGAGACCACAGGGTCGTCAGAGAGGCTGCCGGGGATCAGAATGACATGGCGGACGCCCGGGAGCGATTGGATCTCAGCCTGGTTGAATCTGCGCACCTTGCCGCCGTAGACCGGACACTTGGCGATCACCGCGCTTAGCATCCCGGGAATCTCGACATCGATGCCATAGAGAGGTTTGCCGGTGGTGATGCTGGGATTGTCGACCCCGGACTGGGAGTGGCCGATAATGCGATAGTCTTTGGAGTCTTTCAGCGGGACCGAGCTGAGGTCGGGGGGCGTAAGCGTCGCCGCCTCGGTGGCCAGCTCCGCGTAGGTGAGGGAACGCGAAGAGGCGGCATGAAGGACGC
Source organism: Acidobacteriota bacterium (assembly GCA_021800195.1). GTDB lineage: Bacteria > Acidobacteriota > Terriglobia > Terriglobales > Acidobacteriaceae > Granulicella. The sequence continues at coordinate 1,799 of JAJYZE010000200.1, read as the reverse complement.
GGTTCGGAGAGGTGGTACAAGAGGAGACCGGGACGTTCCAGCGCTGGGCCGCTGCCTGGATCAGCATCTGGCGGCAGGCAGCGCCTACCCGCCGCAGCGGATCCCAGTTGAGCGGCGTGGACATGCTTCCGCCCGCTGCCTGCCCTCCGTAGATAGCCTCGTCGAGCTCGGCCTGTTGGACCCGGACGGTCTTCCAGTCGGCATCCAGTTCCTCGGCGATCAGCATGGGGAGCATGGTCTTGACGCCCTGGCCGATCTCCGGATTCTTGGCCATGATGGTGATGACGCCGCTAGTGGAGATCTGGACGAAGGCGCGTGGGCTCAGGTGGGGCGGTGACCGGCGGGGAGGATCGGCGGCGGCAGGAAGATCGTAGAGCTTCAGTGCAAGGCCACCGGAGACCAGTGCGGTCATCTGGAGAAAGGTGCGGCGGGAGAGCGACATAGACCTAATCCTTCCTTGGGTTGAAGCGGCTTATGCCTTGACTTGTGACTGCGCGGCCTGATGAATGGCCTGGCGGATGCGAGTGTAGGTTCCGCAGCGGCAGATGTTGTAGCTCATGTGGTCATCGATGTCGGCGTCAGTGGGGTGGGGATTGGCGGCCAGCAGGGCGGAAGCGGCCAAAATCTGGCCCGCCTGGCAATAGCCGCACTGCGGCACATCCACCTCCCGCCATGCAACCTGCACGGGATGATTTCCGTCCTCCGAGAGTCCCTCGATGGTGATGACCGGCTGGGAGCCTACGTCCTTGAGAGGCGTCTGGCAGGAGCGGATCGGCTGGCCGGCGATGAGCACCGTACAAGCTCCGCAGGCGCCGATGCCACAGCCGTATTTGGTGCCCTTCATATCCAGAATGTCACGCAGGACCCAGAGCAGCGGAGTGTCAGGATCGGCCGAGACAATATGCAGCTTGTGGTTGATCGTCAACCGAGTGGAGGGCATGGTGGAGTCCCCTTTGCGAGCATTTCTTCTCTACGGCTTTGATGTTGGTTCTGAGTGTCCAACTTCGTTCGAGGCAACGCCGGCCAAGGGCTCTGAGCTCTCGCTCCTCTTTCGCAATCGCCAAGCAGGACAAACAGGCTAGCACTTCAACGATAGAGTAACAGAACCGGGACAAGCCCATCTATTCCAATCTGGCTTCAAACTCGTTTGAGGAAATGGGATGCTGGGGTGGAGGGGCGGGGTGGCGGCAGGGCAAAGGATCTCGCTCGGGGACGGCCAGCCAGACTGACCCCGGATTCGCGGTGGTAGCGTGCGGCGGGCCTTATTGCCCGAATTCGAGAAGCAGAAAGAGAAAGATCCAGAGCGCACCCATGGCGTGCCAGTACCAGACTGTGGTATCCACCACCACCTGCCGGGTAGCCAGAGCGCGCGAGAACTGTAACGCCGTCAAAGCAGCAATGAGGCCAGCCACTCCCAAAAAAAGATGGGCGGCGTGAGTGATCGTGATCAGGTAGAAAAAGTGGCTGCTGGGATTGGAGTGGAAGAAGACATGTTGCGCAGCCATCTGGTCCCAGGCGATCCACTGCCCGGCCAGAAACAAGGCTCCCAGAAGGAGCGTCAGAGAAAGCCAGAGAGTTGCGCGGGCGGAGACCGGCCGGCCCAGCCCAAACCACTCATCCATCGCGTCCACTTGACGAAACATGGCCTGGCGCGCCATTTCGGCGGTGATGGAGCTGAACAGCAGAGCGATCGTGTTCAGCCAGAGAATGGAAGGGATCGCGGTGGGCAGCCAGTAGTTGATGTAATGGTCGTAGGCGTCGAAGTGGCCGGTTGCCTTGGTGACGAAAAAGACACTGAC
>JAJYZE010000199.1 GCA_021800195.1 Acidobacteriota bacterium | reverse complement strand
TATGCCATGCAGCTCTCCGGCCCGTGGCCGCCCTATCACTTTGTGCATCGCGAGCAGCGCGGGCACGGCGCGCACGCATAGAGTCTGGGAGCCAGGATGCCGCGCAGGCGTTGGGGAACCTCTGCCTGGAAGGGGCTCCGCGGCCCCGCCCTGTGGTAGGGTTGCTTGACTTGCCCCGGAAGCCTGGCCGGCGCGATTCCGCCGCGGGTATTCCCACTCGGTACCTGGGCCGCGTGCGGACGCGATTCGAGGTCGGGAAGAGTTGGGTGAATGGTCGGCGGCGGGTCTGCGACGCGGGTCAACGCCGGGGATGGCGCTCAGGGCAGGGTTGCCGGCGTCCGCTTTCCTGCATGGGGTCAAGGCAGCGGGTCAAAGACGTGACACTCCGGGATGAGAGACGGACGTCCGGTCCTCGCTGCGGGCTGCAACCTCCGGGAGCACGATCATCTTTCTCTTGCGGCTGAGCACGGAGGCGCGGCGGCGACGGCCCGAGAGGTGGTCAACCTTGTTCCAGAAGCCGACAAAATAGTCGGCTGCGGAGATGATGGAGAGGATCGCCATCCAGTAGGTCGCAGTGACTGCGATCAGCCGCACGCTGATGGGAAACCAGCCCAGGAACCATGTATCCCAGCGGTGGTTCAGGGTGACGGCCACGATGGCCACGATCTGCACCACCGTCTTGAGCTTGCCCAGGTCGCTGGCCTGGATGGTGAAGCCTTCGCTGGAGGCGATGGAGCGCAGGCCGCTGACCAGAAATTCGCGACCAATCACCAGAACGGCGATCCAGGGCTTCATCACCTGCGGGTTGTAGGCCACCAGCAGGATGAAGGCTGCGGTGACCATGAGCTTGTCTGCCAGGGGATCCAGCAGCATGCCCAGGGTGGTGATTTGGCCGCGATGACGGGCCAGATACCCATCCAGACCGTCGGTGACGGAGGCAAGGATGAAGATGGTTGAGGCGACGATCTCCTGCTCGCCATGAACTCCCTGCCAGGGGAAGCGCGGAGAAAGCGCCCAGATCAGCAAGGGCACGCTGGCGATGCGAGTGAGCGTGATGGAGTTGGGCAAGTTCACGGGCTGTTGGCTCGGGTCGCAGAGGAGATGAGGCTGCGCTGCCTCGAGTACTGCCATTTTAGAGCATCTTCCACAGGCAGGATACAGCGTAGAACGATGGGCTCTGCTCTCTGCCTGCTTCGGGATGTCGGAGCGGGCGAGGGCTGGGGCAGACCGGAGGGACGCGCCCGGGCTGGAGGAGGCGCTTGCGCTCCGCCGGCCGAAAAAACATCAGGCTCCGCTGATCGCTGGAGCCTGATGCTACCGGAGCCTGATGCTGGACAGCCCATGCCTGGCGGCTACGCGTAGATGCCGCGTTGACGGGTGGCGTTGGCCACGCGATCAATGGCCAGCATGTAGGCTGCGATGCGGTTGTTGACGTTATGCGCGATGGAGTACTGGAGCACGTCCTGGAAGCTGTCGATCAGGATGCGATCCAGCCGCTGGTTCACCTCGTCTTCTGTCCAGAAGTAACCCATCCGGTCCTGCACCCACTCGAAGTAACTGGTGGTGACCCCGCCGGTGTTGCCCAGGATGTCGGGAATGATAAAGACGCCCTTTTCCTCCAAGATGCGGTCCGCCACGGTGGTCGTGGGGCCGTTGGCGCCCTCACACAGGATGCGGCATTTCAGGTCGGCGGCGTTGCGGCTGGTAATCACATTCTCCGTGGCGGCGGGGATCAGAACATCGCAGGGTTGGGTGAGGATAGCGTGCTTGTCAAAGGGCCGGGCGCCGCTGAAACCATGGATGGAGCCGGTATGGGCGACGTGTTCCAGCAGTTCGGAGATGTCGATGCCCTCGGGGTTAAAAAGGGCTCCGTCGAACTCGCCGATACCGACGATGCGGTATCCCTTGTCCCAGAGGCACTTGGCGCTGTGGGAGCCTACATTGCCAAAACCCTGGATGATGACCGAGGTGTCCGTGGGGTACATGTTGAGGTGCTTGAGAGCCTGATCAACGAAGACGGAGACGCCCCGGCCGGTGGCCTCACGGCGGCCACGAGAGCCGCCCAGCGAGATGGGCTTGCCGGTGACGACCGATGTCATCGTCTGGCCCATGTGCATGGAGTAGGTATCCATGATCCAGGCCATGGTCTGCTCATTGGTGTTCACGTCCGGAGCGGGAACATCCTTTTCGGGTCCGATGAATTCGATGATCGCTGCGGTGTACCGGCGAGTGAGGCGCTCGAGTTCGCCGACGGACAGCTTCTTGGGATCGCAGATGACGCCGCCCTTGGCTCCGCCAAAGGGGATGTTCACTACGGCGCACTTCCAGGTCATCCAGGAGGCCAGCGCTCGAACTTCATCCAGGGAGACATCCGTACCGTAGCGGATGCCGCCCTTGCAGGGGCCACGCGAAAAGGAGTGCTGCACGCGGTATCCGGTAAAGATTTCCATGCTTCCGTCGTCCATCGAGACGGGGATATGAACGATGATCTCGCGAGTGGGGTAACGCAGGACCTTCCAGAGTCCGGGGTCGAGGTTGAGTCTTCGGGCGGCCTCGTCAAAACGCGCCGCCTGGGCGAGCCAGGGATTGGTTTCCTGCTCCAAGGGAACAGAATCAGTGGAACTGCTGGTTGTTATCATTGAATCCTCATTCTGGTTGGGCGTCTTTCTGCCCAGCGTAGGGTGGCCGGCTAGCGCGGCTTCCCCAGGTACGATTCGTTCTCCGGCCATGGTCCTCTCTCGATCCAAATCAGGTTCAGGCCCGGCGGGGAGTGAAGGCTCCACGGCGGACGATGGCATCCGTGTCGAACCGGCTCGGTCAGACCGGTCTGTGACCAAACGCCGCGAGTATAGATCCGGCCGGGAGCAACTCGCAAGCCGCGGCGTTGCCCTCGCCGGGTGCATCCTCTCCCGCAGAAGTTCGCCAAGGTTCCTCCCCGCCCATGGTCGGCCGGGCCGGCTGGTTCCGGAGCTAACGGGAGAGCGCTGCCGGTCCGGAACCGGTCAGGCGCCGGGCTGGGTATGATGGGGGGGATGGCTTCTTCTCGCGCAGTGACGACCCCATCCTTCAAGGTGTTTCTGCAACTCTCCCGTGGACACTCCCTGGTGCCGGTGACCAGAACCGTTGCGGCTGATCTGGAGACGCCGGTCTCGGCGTTTCTGCGCGTGGCTGCCCTGGAGCCGGCGGCCTTCCTGCTGGAGTCGGTGGAAGGAGGCGAGCATGTTGGGCGATATACGTTCATGGGGATTCGCCCTTACAAGAAGATGACCGCCTGGGGCGGTGAGATCACCGTGGAGGAGGGACGGAGGAGACGAACCTATGTCGGGGACATCTTCGCGGAGCTGAAGGCTGCCCTGGATGGAGAGCGGCCTGCGAAGCTCGAGGGGTTGCCTCCGTTCACCGCTGGAGCGGTGGGTTTTTTTGCCTATGATGTGGTGCGGAGAATTGAGCGGCTGCCCGAGCTTGCAGCCGATGAGTTGCACGTTCCCGATGCTTACCTGATGTTCTTCGATGAGGTGCTCGCGTTCGACCATGTGACCAAGGCTATCCACCTGATGGTGACGGTAGGGGCGCGGGGCAAGCTGGACGCGGCGGCTTATGGCAGCGCAGAGAGGCGGCTCAATCGGCTGGAAAAGCTGCTGAGCGCCGCCATTGCGCTCTCCCCGGCCAGGCGCCGCAAGGCCCCCCGGGGGACCTTGAAGCTGAAGGCCCGCACCCCGATGGCGGATTACATGCGCGGGGTGGAACGGGTGAAGGAGTACATCGGCGCAGGAGACGTCTTTCAGTGTGTGCTCAGCCAGAGGTTTGACTGCGTTCCGGGGGTGGATCCGTTTGCCATCTACCGTTCCCTGCGGATTGTGAACCCCTCGCCGTACATGTATTTTTTGCGATTTGGCTTGGAGGACAGGCGCGGCAAGACCAGAGGCAGGTCCGGGAGCGGTCTGGGCAGGGGACGCGAGCCTCTGCGTTCGGCGCATATCGTTGGTTCCTCGCCGGAGTTGCTGGTGCGGGTACATGACGGAATGGTGGAGTATCGTCCCATTGCGGGCTCGCGGCCGCGAGGCAGGGATGAGGTAGAGGACCGCGCTCTGGAGGCGGATTTGCGCTCGGACGCCAAGGAGGTGGCCGAGCACGTGATGTTGGTGGACCTGGGGCGCAACGACGTGGGACGGGTAAGCGAGTTTGGCAGCGTTCGTGTCCGTGACCTGATGTTTGTGGAGAGATACTCGCACATCATGCACCTGGTGAGCGCGCTGGAGGGCAGACTGCGGAAAAATCTGGCTCCCATTGACGCCTTTCGAGCCTGCTTTCCGGCCGGCACGCTGAGCGGAGCCCCGAAGATCCGGGCCATGGAGATCATCGAGGAACTGGAGCCGGCGCGGCGCGGAGTCTACGGCGGCGCCATCTTCTATGCCGACTTCAGCGGCAATCTGGACTCCTGTATTGCGATCCGGACGCTGTTCATGGATGGGGAGCGAGGTTCCATCCAGGCGGGGGCCGGAATTGTAGCCGACTCGCAGCCGCGCCGAGAGCATGAAGAGTGCGTGAACAAGGCCAAGGCCGTGGTCCGCGCCATCGAGCGCGCGCGCGGGGTTTCGTCCTGATTGTCTGCCGCTGGAGTATCGGTCCTCGCAGTTGAGCAGAGAGGCAAGCCGCCTTGGAAGAGTCCACGCCAAGACGCAGCGGACCCGTCAGCCGGCCAGCAGCCTGCCGGGCGAAAAGCCGAGGGCGATTCCGCCTTCCCCCGGAAGCGGTGGGCACGCGTAGAATCGGAGCTGCGATGGTCTTTGTTCTCGACAACTACGACTCGTTTACCTACAACCTGGTGCAGTACATCGGTGAGCTCGGGGAGAATCTCGGCGCAGGCAGCGCCGAGATTGTGGTGCGGAGAAACGACGAGATCACCTCGGAGGAGGTTCTGGCCCTGCGGCCTGACCGCATCTTGCTCTCGCCAGGACCGTGTACCCCGCGGGACGCGGGCATCCTGGTGCCTCTGATCCAGCGTCTGGCGGAGCACATGGCGGATCTGCCCAAGAAGAGGCGGATTCCGGTCCTGGGTGTATGCCTGGGGCATCAGGCGATCGGCGAGGCCTTTGGAGGCAAGGTGGTGCGGGCTCCCCAGCTCATGCATGGAAAGACCAGCCAGGTGGAGCATGATGGGCGGACGATCTTCAAAGGCCTTCCCCGGCCGATGACGTGCACGCGCTACCACTCGCTGATGGTGGAGGAGGAGACGCTGCCCGCGGAGTTGGAGGTGTCCGCGCGCGTCAAGGGTGAGAAGAAGACAGACGGTCTGGGAAGCGGGCTGATCATGGGCCTGCGGCACAAGACACTGCCGATTGAGGGCGTGCAGTTTCATCCCGAGAGCGTGCTGACCGACCATGGGAAGCAGTTGATTGCCAATTTTCTGAAGCAGTAGCCATGCCGCCGGCGCCAAGAACCGTGCGGGAAACCTGAAGCCGAGAAGAGAAGCGCGCGTTGGAGCCGTCCGTGGGGAATCATCTGCGAGTGGGGTGGAGCGTGGTGGCGGCCTGCCTGTTGGCTGCGGGCCCGTCGTGCATTCGCGCGCAGCGGCAAGCGCAGGTTCTGGGGACGGTTGCGGTCCAGGATGCGCGGGTGAAAGGCGGGTTGGTGATCAAGGGAAAGCAGGCGCAACTGATCTCCAAGGCCAGCGTGACGGCCTACGACCATACAGCCAAAGTGAAGCTAAAGCGAGGAGGGGACGTTCTGGTGTGCTCCACCAGCCAGTTCCATCTCATGCGCGTTGGCCAAGCCAGCGCTCTGCTGTTCGGATTGGACCGCGGAGCCATCGAGCTGCATACGCCGACCGAGGCGGAGGATGTGATTTTGACCCCCGACATTCGCTTCCGGGTGGAGATCAAGGGAACGTATGACCTTCGGATCCGGGTAACGCCCAATGGGGACACCTGCGTCGAAAACACGGGCAAGAAGGCTCCCGCGCTGATGCTCAGCGATGCGTTCTCCGCGGCAAGCTATCAGTTGTCGCCGGGAGATCATGTTTTGTTTGTGCGAGGGAACCTGCGCGAGGTCATCGACAGCGAAGGCTACCCGTGCGGCTGTCCAGCGCCGGCGAAGCAGAAGCACGTCGGCTCTCATGCCAGCGCGGCGCAGAAAGCCGCGGCGGAGCACCCCTTCCCGGTGGCGCAGAGCGAGGGCCTGGC
>JAJYZE010000198.1 GCA_021800195.1 Acidobacteriota bacterium | reverse complement strand
TCATCAACCGCGTCTGCCTCTGCCGGACCTGCGCCGGCTTCGGAGGCTCCCGGCCCGTCGATCTCTGCGGGGTCAGCCTCGGATGCTGCGAAGCCCGAGCTGTCCGAAGCCGACGACTCGGACAGGGCAACGGCCGCATCCTCTGCCTGCGCCCACAGCCAGGCCAGTACGCCACCGTGGTTCGTTGCCGCTGTGTCTGGAACTTCGATCGCGCGTGGAACTTCCATCTCTCTGATCTCCATGTCTCTGACTCTCTTTTCCCGCCTCTGGTCTTCGCGCCTCTGGTCTTCCCGCTTCTGGCTCATCTGTCTCTGGTGTCTCTGCCGCCTCTTGATGTCTCTGGCTTTTCTGCCGTCTCTGGATAGGTGTTCGTCGTCTCGGCTGCGCGCCCCGGCCGGCCGATGCTGTCTTACTTCACCAGCTTGGATGGAACGGCGAATCCCATCGCCACGCTGGGAGGTTCGATCGGAGCATCCGGCCCTTTGGGCATGGGCGGCAAGGAGAGCAGGCCTTTGAGCCGCGTGAAGGGATGGTCCAGCAACTCGCCCAGGGGCCGTTCGGCGATCCACTCGTCGGCTCTGCCGGCCAGCGAGTTGTCGGGCGGAGGAACGGCCAGCAACTGGCGGATGGGCCGCTCCAGCGCAGCCTTGGTGGTATCCCAGCGCTGCAGTTGCTCGGGGGTCATCACGGGCTTCAACTGGTCCTGCGCCTGGGTCAGGTCTTCGACCATGCGAGCCTGTTGCTCCGGGTTGTAGTCTCCAATGGACTTTTGCGGATCGGCCTGCAAGCCCGCCACGCCGCCGTAGTCATAGTCCTTGAGCAGCGGAGGTCCGGGAGCGAGGGATTGGATGGTGCGCAGAAAGTCTCCGTTGCGCGAGTTCTGGAAGACGTGTGTCGCCTCATGCGCGGCCACCGGTTGGGTGTAGAGGCCGGGCTGAGCCACGTCGATCTTCTCCGCTCCCGGCTGCACATAGGCAATGGTTCCCGCAGAACCTTCGGCATAAGCGCCGCTGGGGTCATAGCCCATCAGTGTCTGGATGGGCCGGGACGCTGCCCAGTCGGGAGCGCCTGCGTTGGTGGTCTGCTGCACCTGCTGTTGCAGGCGCTGCTGGGCGTTCTGCGACGTATTCGGGCGCAGGTTCGGAATGGATGGCGAAATCCCCATCACCTCAGCCTCCTGATGCATGAATGTTCTTGGTTGTGTGGTGCTCGGAGGAGCACGACTCCGGCCATTGCGCGCTGTGCGGCCTCAGCGCAGCCCGGGCGAAAAGCCTCAGCGCAGCCTGCCCGAGCGATTGATCGCGCTGGTCTTCACCTTCACCGGCGTGCCATTGGGGTCAATCCCGATTCGCTCCACGGTGGTCTCGTGCGGCACCATCTGGGTCTGGGGGATGAAGTCCTCGGGCTTGGCGGCGACGCCCAGCGCGGTGAGCGCCTCGGCCTGCACGGCAGGCGGCAGCTTGTCCACGGCTACCGTCGCGCTGGCCTTCACCGGCAGAAGTTGAACGGGCGTCAGCTTCTCGGCCATCTCCTCATGCTGCCGCCAGTGCAGGAGAAGGTTCTGGTAGACGGCCTGCTGCTCGGGAGTTCCGTTCTTGAACTTGCGGCCCTCGGGGGAGTTCAGCTTGGCCAGGGTGATGGCCGCCTCAACGGCGTGGTTCTCGCTGCCGTCCTGCGCTACCGGAACGCTGGAGACCAGCGGCTGCGTGCTCCTGAGTTGTTGCAGCCGGCTCTCCAGTTGCGGCAACTGCTGCTGTAACTGGACCAGCGTCTGTTGGCCCTGCGGCGTCTGCGCCTCGGGATGGGTGAGGCCGCGCGCGATCAGTTGCCGGAGCGGAAGGATCTGCTCTTCCAGCTCCGCAATCGCCGGGTTCTCAATGGGCCCGGTGGAGGTGAGCAGCTCGAACTCGCCCTGCTGCTTCTCCACCGCGCCCAGGCCGGGAAGATGCAGCCCGCTGAGGCTGGGCATCTGGGCGAAGTAAGGAAGGTTCTGCACGTCGTTGACGATGGAGCGGTAGAGTTCGACGCTACTGCTGGCCTGGATGAGCGCGGCGGTCTGGGCCTCCTGCTCGGCCAGCGTCTGGGGGATCTCCAGGCTCTCGGCGTAGCAGAGCGCGTCGCCGCGCAGGTTCTCCAGCTCCACCACCAGGCGCTGCTGGCCGGGCGTGCGGCTGCGGATCCGGGTCTTGCGGTTGAGCGCGGCGGCCTTGGCCGCCTGCGTGGCGGAGCGGGCCAGCCCCTGGCAGATCTGCGACCACGGAGCGGAGAAGACCTGCAGGCTCTGGTCGCGGTTCAGCGCCGCCTCGCCCACGGTACCGGTCTGGCCCTGGCCGAACATGGCGGGTGTGGCGCCATCCATGGCCTCCGGAGCGCCGTTCACCAGCCACTGCACAAACTCCATCAGGCCGGTGGTGGGGGTGGGCACATTCTCAATGCCGGTGATGTCCTGGATGCGCTGACCGGCCTCCAGCATCACCGGCGTCATGCGCGCCGGATCGTTGGTCTGCTGGTTGATGGCCTCCACGTCAATGGGGCCGCTGGCGGCAAAGCGGCGCGGCACGCAGCCCACAAAGTAGCGCACCAGCAGGCCGATGTTCTGGTTCAGAATCTTCTGCAGGGGCAGATAGTTGGCTCCGATGGAACGGCGGCTCTGCCCGTCGGAGACCCGTGGATGGCGGATTTCGATGTGATCGTCCAGACACTCGTTGCGCACCAGGGCAAGCTGAGAGCCGGCGTGGGTCACGCGCAGCCCATCGGGAAAGTTTTCAAAGAACGCCGCGCGGGTGTGCTTGTCCTGGATGGCGTGGTACTGGCTGGGTCGGAACCAGGTGTGGGTCTCGGTGGCGTCCTTCATGCAGCTCTCGCCCGTAGCGCTGGAGTTCTGCACGGCCAGGCGGACGTTGATGCGCGCCATGCGGTCGAAGGAATCGCTGCCGCCGCCGGAGGACTGCCCGGCCTCGATCTTGTCCGCGACCCAGGGGTAGCGCTCGCGCAGGATGTCCACATCCTGCTCGGTGGAGATGCGCACCCACCCCATCTCATAGATGTCGTCGGCGTAGATGGGAACCTTGCTCTCCAGCACGCCGTAGGCAGAGGTGATCTCGCAGATGGCCGGCGCGTCGGCGGTCTCTTCCGGCTCGCTTGCGCTTGCAGCGTCCTCGCCGCTGGCAGCTTCTTCGCTCTCCGCAGCGTCTGCGCCGCCGGTTTGCGAAGCGGGGGCTGCGCCGCCGGCCAGAGCATTCTGCGCAGCGGCGCTAACGGAGGCTTCCAGCTCGGTCTCCGGCGTGACGCCCTCGGCCGGGCCCGCGCCAAAGACGCGCTCCTGCTCCGGCGTCTCCGTGCCCCAGCGCTGCTGGTCCGCCACCGAGCGGGTCCACAGGACCACGCGGCCGTCGGTGTAGAAGTAGCGGCAGACGCGGGCCAGCACGCTCTTGATGTCCGAGTCCAACTGCCACACCTTGACGTAGCGGTTGGCCTCCTCGGCGGCGGTCTGGTCCGGTGGGCTGTCCGGATCCTTGGGCATGAACTTCAGCCCCGGAACCTCGCGCCCCAGCGCCGCGGTGATCTTGTCCTCGCGGGCTCCATAGACGTTCACCGGAAAGAGCTTCATGGCGTTGCCGGTGGCCATGATGGAGGCGGGAGTGGCCGCGCCGCCGCCGCCGTAGAGCCCCATGCCCCGGGCTCCGTTGGTGAGGAACTGGTAGCCGCGGGAGAACAGACGCGCCTCCCAGGCCTGCAGCACCTCAAAGATCCGGGCGCTGCTGTCCTGCATGGAGGCCATGCGGGTCAGGTCCTCGACGGCGCCTTTGTAGCCGCCGAGCTGGTCGGGGCCGAAGATGGGCTCCGGAGAGACATCCACGGCGGCGTAGCGGCCTGGCGCTGGGTTCTGATCCGCAGACAGCGGTTCAAGTCGCAGGCCCGCGGGCCGTTGTGTGCTGTGTTTGCTCATACGCTGTTCCACCGTCTCCCCGGCTCCGCCTTTGGTGTGGATCGCATCCCCAGACGCCGCAAGACGCTGCAAGACGCTGAACGACCGCAGCCTGCGGCCCTCGCCGCCATGGCCGGCGTAGCGCGGTCTGTTAGCCGACCTGCCGCATCTTGCGGAAACCCTCGGCGGCGAAGGCGCGCCGGCGCAGCAACGGGTCTTTGGAGCGCTCGGCCGCCTTCAGCGTCTCGTCCGGAATCGGCTCTCCCAGCGGAATGCCAAGCTGCTCATGCAGCGCTCCCTTCTTGATCTCGAAGGATCCCTTCTTGCCCAAATTCACGCGTTCCAACTTCATGCTTGGCCTCTCTTTTCTTTCCGTGCGCGCAGGCGCAGGGTTGGTTGCCGCCGACAATCTCGTCCACCGCAAGGGCAGCGCACCACGGCCGGAGGGTTCCGGCTGGGTGCAGATGCATCGGCTTCTTCTGATTTCGGTTGTTGTTTTGATGAAACCGCCGGGCTCGGCAGGGCGCTGACTGCGCTGGATGTCTCTACTGCGTCGCGCGGTTCTCAAGGAGCCGCGAAGGATTGCATTCGAGACGAAAGGATTCTTTCTGAGCAACAGCTATCGCAAAGAGGCAATGGAGTAGCCCGCACCCCGGAAGGTTTCGGGGAGCCTCCTCGGCCGCCAGCCAGACCCCTGCGGGCTGCTTCCGCGCTAAAGCAGTGGCAGGAGATGCGTCTTCAGTTTCGTCAGATAGCCTTCGGCTTCCCTGACGTTCAGAGCCGTGAATTGAGGAGGCTCGTAGCGAGCGTTGTATCCGAAGTACTTCAGGTGAGCGTACTCGCTCTTCACCTTGCGGAGCTCGCTATCAGTGGCAACGCATCTGTCGCGCGTCGTATGCGAGCGGAGATGTTCATTTCGGTCCTTGGCGAGATAGGCCTCTACATAGTGCATCGCTGTATAGAAGGAGATCGTCAGCTTCCAATCGATTCTGGATTGGGAAGCAGTGTCCAGGAGGTCGTAAACCTCTTAATTTCCCTCCGCTTTGGCTACATGCTCGTCTCTGGTAGGCACCGGAACTATCCCTTGCGCGCAAAGACCACCTTCGCCGAAGACGAAATCTCGCCGGGCCTGCCCTGGGAGGACACCAGGTTGAAATCGAAGCTGGTGTCGGGGAAGGCATCGATGATTGCGAACTGCTTCTCGAAGATCCTTTCCCGAACCTCGGCTGAGGGTTGAGAGGCTACAACCCACACTAGCAGGTTACCTTCCGCGTGCTCCGTCAGTACATGCTGAACCGCATCGACCGCAGCAAAATCCAGGCCAATCGCGGTCTCAACGTCAGTGGCGACCGCGGACTGGATCCTCTCGCCGCTGCCTTCGCCGCTCTGCAGTCGAAGTTGTCTTTGGTAAATCTCGTAGGAGTCGACGCGAAAAGAGTGCATTCCCTCGCCGTAGCGGGAGGGTGATGAGAGAACTGTGCCCATGACGCCCATCGCGAAAAACATGACGAACCTACTGTGCGGCTTTGCCCGGGGTGGCCGGAGTGATCCGCTGTCTTAAATCAGGATGAGGAGACACCCCGACGATGTTCTGAAATTGAAACTGATAAAGTGGATCGCCGCTGTCCGGGTTGGTTGCATCCAGCCTTATCGCCTCAACCAACACGAGCTTCGCCTTGACCTTCGAGCCGTCTGCGAGTGTGTATTCAGCCCAAGGTTCGGATGTGCTCTCTACCGTGACAGGCTCGCCGGTGACTGGGCTGTTGTTGAGGATGTATGTCTGCTTTTGCGACATAGCTTCTTCTTCCCCTTGCGGTTCAGAAAGGGTAGCACACCCTGTCCATAGCCGAGCTCTCTCAAGACAGTTCAAAAAGCGCAAAGCTGCGGCGGATGGCAACCGCACGGCTCTTGACGCGGCACCGTATGGGGAGGTCGTTCCACGAGCACCGTCCTTCGTCATTCCAGATGGACTGAAGATGCTGACATCATTTTACTCTGCTGCGGGTTGGTCGGTGCCGTTTCGGCTTTTTCCGCAGCGTGAACACCGCCTGCGTGTTCATCGCGCCGGCCATCCGTCGCCGTCATTCTCATCGCCATCCTCACCCAGGCCGTCACTGTCTGTGTCATCCTGGCCGTTGTCCGCCTCGCCCTTCACGCCGGACACCTGGGCTGCAAACCGGTGCGCCGCCTCGCGCGTCGGATGCTCCGTGTTATGCGCGTGGCCGTCATAGTGCTCCGCGTGGACGGTGTGCTTGCTGGCCGAGTGCAGGA
>JAJYZE010000197.1 GCA_021800195.1 Acidobacteriota bacterium | reverse complement strand
CATTAGCGAAAGCCGGGTTCCAATGTCCTGCTAGTACTACAGTTGTAGATAGCGACCGCAGGGGCTCTGCCGGTCAGCAACAGCGTGGCCAGGGACGCAACATGGCCGGGCAGCCCTTCAACGCCTCCTCGTCGCGCTTCGCCTCCAGGCAAAGCGGTTCATCTCCCGCCCAGTCCAGCTACGGCTGCTCCGGGGGCAACGGGGCAACTTCTCCCCGTCCAGCGGGTATCGCGCCAGGACCGCAGCACGCAGCGCCTCGGCAGCGCGCCCCGGCCTGCAGTCTCGCAGCTCTTTCTCCAGCCGTGCTCAACCACAACGGGCGCAGGCCCCGCGTACGGCGTTCCGTTCCGCGCCTGCGCCTCGTGCTCCTGCAGGGCGTCCACGCTGAACCCTCTTCCAGTGGGCAAGCCTCGGTGCCGGCGAGTCTTGCCCGCCTCCAACTCTCCGGCTCAACCGGCCGCCATCTGCACCAGCAGCACCGCGTTCAGCGCAAGAATGATCCCGGCCACCGTCCAGCCGGCGAACCTCAATCCCGGCACGCTCTTGAACTCGCCCATCACCTCCGCCCGGCTGGTCAGCAGCAGCAGCGGAATCATCGCCGCGGGCAGGGTAAAGCTGAGCAATACCTGCGAGTCGTTCAGGATCTTCAACGGGTCGCTTCCCGCGCCGATCACGATGAGTGCCGGGATGACGGTGATGAACCGGCGCAGAAAGATGGGAAAGCGGATGTCGAGAAAGCCTTCGATGATGACCTGGCCGGCCATCACGCCCACCGTGGAGCTGGAGAGCCCGGAACAGAGCAGGGCCACGGCGAAGACCACGGCCGCGCCAGGCCCCAGCAGCGGCCCCAGGGTGTGGAACGCATCCTGAATCGTGGGATAGTAATCGGGTCCGCGAAACATCACCACCGCGGCCATCACGATCATGGCGGAGTTGATCAGCCACGCCCCGTTCATGGCCACAAAGACGTCGATCAACTCGAATCTTAGAAACTTGCGCAAGGTGCCCCGGCGCGAGCGCTTGTCCGCGGGCTGCGCCTCCTGCAGCCGCGGCTGCACCAGCGCTGAGTGGAGATAGATCACATGCGGCATCACCGTGGCGCCCAGCATGCCCACCGCCGCAAAGACGCTGCCCCGCAGCGCGGTCTTGCTGTGCATGTCGAACGTCGGCAGTATCGCGGCCACAAACGCCCGGCGCCAGGCCGGATGCACCAGAAAGACCTCGAACCCGTAGCACAATCCGATTGCGCCAACAAAGAACATGATGCCGCGCTCCAGCCACTGGAATCCAAGCAGGTCCAGCGCCAGAATGGCAAACACCGCCACGGTGGCCACCATCGCCGACGCAAACATGGAGCTGGTGAGCGAGAACCCCCGCGCCATCAGCGCCGGTCCAATCAACAAATCCAGGCCGAGCGCGGCGCCCAGGAACTCGGCCAGGTCGGTGGCCACGGCGGAGATCTCCGCGCAGATCCAAAGGAACAGGTTGACGCGCCGCGAGAAGTGGCTGCGGATGTTCTGCGGCAGCGTCCGTCCGGTAACGATTCCCAGCTTGGCCGCCAGGTACTGGACCAGAATTGCCATCAAATTGGACCACAACAACACCCAAAGCAGCCGATAACCAAACTGGCTGCCGCCGAGAATGTTGGTGGAGAAGTTGCCCGGATCGATGTAGGCCACGGAGGCCACGAAGGCCGGGCCGAAGTAGACCCACACCCGGTCGCTGCGGAAACCCGTTCGGCCCTGTGCCCCGATTCCTTCGGTTCCAGACAGCTCTGTCGCTGCCGCAGCCGGCGAGAGATGTCCCTCGCGCTCGGCGCCGCTGCTGTGGAAAGGCTCTCTGGTCATCTGTGTCAAGTATAGTAGCCGCTACGCCTGGCTGAATGCGGTGTGAGGCAACTGGCCTGACGGATTACCCCGCGCTGCCAACCTGCCGCTCGGCGATGATGGCGATTCCGGCGGCTTCGGCCGCGGCCACCATGGCCTCCCGCTCAAAGAGCAGGGTTCGTCCCGCTTCCACGCACAGACACGTCGCTCCTGCGGAGCGCATGGCGGCGATGGTGGGCACGCCCACCACGGGCACATCAAAGCGCATGTCCTGGTTCGGCTTGGCCACCTTGACTACGGTGAGCCGCCGGTCGAGCGTGGTCGCGCCCGGCCCGCTGTCAGTCAACGGCCTTGCCGTACTGTCCTGGGCCGGCGGATCGGAGTGGTCCGGTTCGCTCAGACTGCGAAGCATCTCTCCTGCGCGGGCGATGGTGGCGTCGGTGCCCTCCATGGCCTCCACGGCGACGCAGGCTCCGGCGGCGATCACCACGGTCTGTCCCAGATCAAATCCGGCCAGGGCGCGAGCCACGGTCAGCCCGTAGGCGATATCGGCCCGTTCCGATGGAGTGGGAGCGCGTTTGGTCAGCACTCCCTCCGTGGCCAGCATAGGTTCCAGATAAGCGGTGGAGGAGATGAGATGGATCCCCTCGTCTTCCAGCACCTTGGCCACCGCGCCCAGCAGCATGTCCGTATTGCGCGTGCGCAGATGCAGCAGCAGTTTGGCCAGCCGCCAGTCCGGCCGGATGCTGGAGAAGATCTGCTTATGCTTCACCTGCCCGGCCATCACGGCGCGGCGCACGCCTTCACGATGAAAAGTTTCAATCAGCCGGGAGAGCTCCCCCAGCGAGAGCCAGTGCACGCGCACCGCCTCCGGCTCGCTCGCAGCGCGCTGGTTCATCTCCTCGTCCGTCTCTTCCTTAATCGCCGCCACCACCACCCGCAGCCCGTTTGCCCGCGCCGCTGCCAGCAGAAGAAACGGGAATCGTCCGTTGCCTGCGATCAGCCCCAGCGGCTCTGCGGCGTCCGGCATCATTACCGGATCGCTCCACGCTGGCTGGCCTCAACAAACTCCGCCAGATAGCGCACATGCTCTCCGCTGCCCTGGGCCAGCATCTCGTGGATGACCTCCAGCGCCTGGGTGGCGTTCCGCTTGCCCCCAGTCAGAGCCCGCATGGCCGTGCCCAGTTCGCGCAACTGCTCCGCGGTAAAGCCGCGCCGTTGCAGACCTACCTTGTTCAACCCGTACGCATGGTTGTTCCGCTCCGCGCAGGTCAACGAGTAGGGCAGCACGTCCTGGGTAATCGTGGTGCCCCCGCCGATAAAGCTGTACCTGCCAATACGGCAGAACTGATGCACCGGACAGAGCGCGCCCACAGTGGCAAAGTCCTCCACCACCACATGGCCGGCCAGAGTCGCCGCATTGGCCAGAATGCAGCCGTTCCCAATCGACGAATCATGGCCCACATGCACGTAGGCCATGATGAGACAACCGGAGCCAATCCGGGTGATGCCGCTGCCGGCGGCAGTTCCCCGGGAGATCGTCACACACTCGCGAATGGTATTGTCATCGCCAAATGTAGCCCCGGTGGGCTCGCCGGCGTACTTCAGATCCTGTGGGGCAACTCCAAGGCAGGCGAAGGGATAGATCTTGTTGCGCGCGCCAAAGGTCGTGTGGCCGTCCAGCACCACGTGCGATACCAGCTCGCACGCCTCCCCCAGCACCACGTGCTGTCCCACAGTGCAATACGGCCCTACTGTGCAACTTTCGGGGATCACAGCCCCTGGGGAGACGATTGCGGTCGGATGAATACTCACCTTGCTTCCACCTCAGCGGCTGCCTCCGCAGCTGCCTTCTGATTGCCGCGCGGCACCAGCATGCACATGATGGTCGCCTCGCAGGCCACGGTCCCGTCCACAGTGGCTTTGCCGCTCAGCTTGACGGCGGTGCGCCGCCAGTTCAGCACCGTCACCTCGATGCGAAGCTGGTCGCCCGGCACCACCGCGCGGCGAAACCGGGCCGCCTCGATGCCGGTAAAGACCATCAACTTGTTGTCGCGGTCGGGAATCTCGGTCAGCAGCAGCGCCCCTCCGGCCTGCGCAATGGCTTCCACAATCAGCACGCCGGGCATGATCGGATAGTCCGGGAAGTGGCCGGTGAAGTGCGGCTCATTGGCCGTCACGTTCTTCAGAGCGACAATCCGTTTCTTGCGCTCCATCTCCAGCACACGATCGATCAGCAGGAGCGGGTAGCGATGGGGCAGGATGGACATGATTTCGACGATGTCCAGGGACGTCTTCTGTGTCCGTTCCGCATTCGAGTCCTGACTCAAGTCAGAGGGGGATGCGGATGAACCGTTTGCCTCGGCCGGCTTGTCCGGGGTGGTCAGTGTGGAATGGCTCATAGCGAGGCTCAGGATATCACCCGCGCCGTCCGCTCGCTTTCCCGGCGCTCCCTCTGCCGTTTCGGCAGGCAGAGTTGCGTCTCCGCAGTCAGCCGGTATCCAGCGTTTGGCGTAGATCCGCGAAGGCGGTTAATCTAAAGGCGGCATGAGCGATCTTGATTACTTCGCCCTCTTCTCCCTCCCGCAGCACCTGCACATCGATCTTGCGGCGCTTGAAAAGAACTTCTACGCGCAATCCCGGAAACTCCATCCGGACCGCTTTGCTGCGCGCCCCGCGGAGGAGCAGCAGGCCGCGCTCTCCGCCAGCTCCCGGCTCAACGACGCCTACCGTACCCTGCGCGATCCCATCCTTCGTACCGAGTACCTGCTGAGCCTGCAAGGTGTCCAGCTTCAGGAGCAATCCCGCGCCGCCACTGACGCCGCTCGCGCCACCGGCGCACAGAAGAAGCAGGTCGCTCCGCCGGACCTCCTCGAAGAGGCCTTCGAGCTCAACATGGCTCTGGAAGAAATCAAGATGAGCGGCGACGATCCCGACGCCCGTGCCCAGCTCGAATCCTCCCGTACCAGATTCACCGCCATGCTCGAAGAGTGCCAGCAGAAATTGGAGGCGCTTTGGACCGCGTGGGACAACGCCCTGGACGCTGCTGACCAGGCCGCCCGGCAAGCCAGCACGCGGGCCATGGTGGATCTGCTCAACCGCCGCAGCTACATCCGCAACCTGGTGCGCGACGTCAACGCCGCCCTTGAGTCAAAAGCCGTGCCAGCCGCGCCGAAGGGATAATGGCATCTCCCACGCGGAAATCTGCCGCCGTCTCTACTCGCTCAGTACCTCGCACCCGCCCGCACCACGGCTGCAGGGCGCAGCATCGTCTCCGGCGGACGCAACCGGCCGCCTGGGTTGCACCTGAACCCCTTTGTGTCCTGCCTCCGCAAGCCACGGGCCATGCTGGCTTGCATTATTTACAAGTTCGCACGCCGAGGATGCCATACAAGGGACAGAAGGCGACAAAGGCAGTCAGAAGCGGCACAACTCCGATCAAGCCCACCCAGCGAATCGGGCCATGCAATAGAGCGATCAGAGAAAAGAGCCCAAGTGCAACGACGATTCTGATGCCACGATCAACGGAACCCACATTTCTCTTCACGGAAAAATCCCTCCTGGGACAGAGACTATCGCGGAACCCTCGTCCTGTCGGCAACCAAAGTTACAAAGCCTCCTGTTGCGCCGCGAATTCGAGTAAAGCCTTACGATTGCATATCGTCACCAATCCGCGTTCCAGAGCAATCCAACCCTGCTCTTCGAACCGGCCAAGCAACCGCGTGATGATGACCCGCACGCTACCCAGTTCATCCGCCATCTGCTGATGAGTTGCGGAGAGAACCTCCCGTGGTGTGCCGGCGAGGAAGCCGGCAAGTCTGCCGCTGAGGCTGCGGAAAGCGATCTCGTCGACCAGCAAGGTCAGGTCGCAAAACCGTTCAGCGTACAGGCCGAAGACAAGCTGCCGCCATGAACCCGAGGTTTCGATAAGCCTTTGAAACACGCCGGAACCAAGCGCGATCAGGACCGTGTCTGCCCGCGCACAAGCAGAAGCCGAGTAGGGTGATCCGGCAAGCAGCGCAGCAGAGCTCAAGACACAGATCTCGCCAGGCGTCACATCGTAAAGCGTGATCTGGCGACCGTGCGGATCCTCCCGGTAGACGCGAATGCACCCTCCGAGCAAGAGCGGAAACAATCGGCACACTTCGCCCTGCTTGAATAGATTGTCTCCGCCAGCGACGCGGACCACCTTCGACGAACGGAGCAACGACTGCCGTTCTTCCGGCGATGTCTCGGAGAGCACCGGAAACGTCGCAACCGCAGTCTCCAGCATTTTGGAGTCGATCATGCAGCGACGGTCCCTGAGCCGCCCTGCTCCATGTTACGCGGACAGAACGACGCCAACACGATGAGCTTTTGTTTGACCAAATTCCGTCTGGGCAAGAAGCAACGGAACCAGCCTTCCATACGCG
>JAJYZE010000196.1 GCA_021800195.1 Acidobacteriota bacterium | reverse complement strand
ACCTCCCGCTCCATGATCTCCTTCAGCAGCTTCAGATCGATCACAAACCCGCTCACAGGCTCGATCTCGCCGGCTACGGTTACTTCCAGCGTATAGTTGTGGCCGTGCCCTTGCCGGTTGGCGCACTTGCCAAACACACGCACATTCTCTTCCTCACTCCAGGCGGGGTTCCAGTAGAAATGGGCAGAGGAGAACTCGGCTTTACGCGTTAGCAGGATCATGTTTAGGCTCAACTGGATGAATTTGTCACTGCACTTGAATTCGCCACTGCACTCAGTTGGATGCTTTTCACCGAGCTCCGTCGCAGCGGTGGGACGAAAGACTCACCACGCTTGGCTCAGGTCCGGTACTCACGGCCCTTCCATCTCACCCGGCGCAGCAGGCGATGCCGGGTCCAACTCGTGATCAACAGGCCTGCGAACAGCGGGAGAGCGAAGACCGAAAGCAGGCGATCCCTTGCTCCGAAGTTCGACCGCGCCACCCGCTGAGCGTAGCGCAGCAGCACCCGCACCCAGATCAGCAGCAAAATTACTTTCTGCCACCAGACCAGAAGAGGCAGGAGAATTAGCAGGATAGGCAGAAGCAACAAACCCAGATCGAGCAGCCGCATAGCCGCCAACGCCAGGGGATGGTCGAACAGCACAGCCAGATTTTTCGTCCATCCTTCCAGCATATCGCTGAATCCAAAATACATACGAGTGCTAAGGGCGTCTGGCCCGTAGCGGAACCAAACTCCCAACCCGGCCCGTTTGATCCGGCCCGCCAGCTCGACATCCTCCAGCACAGACCCGCCCAATGCACCATGCCCGCCCTGGGAGAAGTAGGCCTCGCGCTCCACCATAAGGAACTGCCCGTTGGCTGCGGCCAGCGCGCAGGCAGCGTCATTCACCTTTTGCAGAGGGTAGGCGCTGGCCAGCTCGGAGAAGACCAGGGGCATCAACGCCCGCTGCCAGAAGCCGGACACGATCTGCCGCGGCGAATAGGAGAGCAGCCCCACCTGCCGCCGTTGTATCTCCTTCAAAGCCCGCTCCAGGTCTCCCGGTTCATGCAGTGTGTCGGCATCGGTAAACAGCAGAAAGGCCCCTCTGGCTTGCTGCGCCCCCGTCCAGCAGGCGTTGTTCTTCCCCGTCATCGCGCCAAAGCCGGCAATCGCATCCACCTCCGGAGCCTGCATCACCCGCAGCCCCTCATGATGGGCGGCGATCTCCAGCGCCAACTCCACCGTGCGGTCACTGGAGCCGTCATCCACAACGATGAGCTCCCACTCCTTTCCAAGACGAAAGGCCTCGTGGCTCTGCGCTACCAGAGTCCTTAGGCAGTGGGGAAGGTTTCGCTCCTCATCGCGCGCCGGAACAATCACCGAGAGCCTGCAGACTTGTCCTTCGGCTTGTCCCCCGCGCTGCGCCGCACCGCTCTCCATGTTGCTATGACTCACTGCTTCGTATCGTAATATAAGGCTGTGACAAGGATGGAGCGAGGATCCGCAAGGAGAAAGCGGCAGATGAGGCAGCGGGTGCGCGCCGGGGCACTGCTTCTCATCAGTTGCGCTCTCAGCAGCGGCTGCAACCGAGGCACCATCTCCGACCAGATTGGGCGCGTGGCTCCGGTCTTTTCGATCAGCGACGGACAACACTCGGTGGCTCTGGCCAACTTTCGCGGCAAGGTGGTTGTGCTGAACTTCTGGGCCAGTTGGTGCCCACCCTGTGTGGAGGAGATGCCCGCCCTGCAGGCGCTGCAGCAGCAGCTGCCGCAGATCCAGGTAATTGCAATCGCCAGCGGTGAGGACTTCTCTCAATATCAGCAGTTTCTCGCCCAACAGCACATCAGCCTGCTGACCGTGCTGGATCAGAATCAGACCTCCAACAAGCTTTATGGCAGCTTCAAGTTTCCAGAGACCTACGTAATCGACCCGCGGGGCATCATCCGTAGAAAACTGATTGGAGCGCAGGACTTCACCAATCCTGGATTTGAGCGATATCTGAAGAAACTTGGCTCCTAACCGTCTGCCGTCGGCGGCTGACCAAGACCCGCCCACAGCGCCCACCCCGCTGATAAGATCAGAGATTATGACACAGCTCGATGTGATGTACCTGTACGGCGAGAGGCCCGGTGAATCCGCGATGAGAGCTTTGGGGCAGATTCGCAAAGTCTACGGAGTCCGTGTCGTGGAACTTCGCGAGGCAGAGAAGACGATTCGCGTAGAGTACGACGCCACACGGTTGTCCGAACCGACGATCCGCGAACTGCTGCGCCGCGCGGGGATCGACGTGCTGGAGCAGATCTCTTTGATTCCGGCTCAGCCAGAGGCCGTTGCTCCGGCAGCAAGCTGAGAGGACACATCAGAGGACAAGGCGCAGGTTGCTTGAGAGGGCAGCTTCGGTTATCCTTCAGTAGTTGCTTTCATGCAATGTGCGCCCGTAGCTCAGCTGGATAGAGCGCCTGGCTACGAACCAGTAGGTCGGAGGTTCGAATCCTTCCGGGCGCACCATTCTTGAACGCTGCTTGACTTCCCGGCAGCCTTTCTGCCTTTTCATCCTCAGGTCGCTCTTTTCGAAACCTACCTCGTCCCCATCGCAGCGGGATTTCGGGTTCCGGCAGGTGTATCTACCCTCCGCTCGGACCCTCCCTTCAATTGACGGTCATGAAGCCCGGTCTTGAGACTGGCACTGGAGAGATCACCCTCGGTGCAGCCGGAAAAGCCGTCCCCCCGCCTGAGTAGCCGGGCAGATGTCCATCATCAAAGTCTCCGTATCAGCCGGCGGGTCACCCGTCTCGGGACAACCCTCAACCGCCAGGCTTCTGCAAACAGAAGGCTCTTATTTCCAATAAGAATTTGGAATTGGACGCCGCAGGGCAGGATTCGAGATCCTCACTGCATGGAAGTCGGAAGAGCATAGTTCGCTGGAGGGCTAATGAATCGATCCGCTGACGAACTGAATGCTGCACCTGCGCCCCCTATGACCGTCAGACAGCGCATCTTTGTAGGGTTCTTGCTTTTGGCCGCCCTGCTGATTTCCTGCTTTGTGGTCCGCTTTGCTGAGCCTCCCATCTCTTCCACATCCACCGCTGTCCCTTCACACGGATGGCATGAGCCGCCGGCTGTGAGGACCATGGCCGTATGAAGACAAATGGTCGCTCCCCCTCTCCAGCCCGGAGAAACGCATCTGCGTGGAACGGTTGCGAATCGTCGCGCCGCCGGTCCGCGCAATGCCCCCTGCAGATGTCCGGAGTGCGCCAAGATTCCGAAGATGGAGCCTCGCACGAACCGCAGTTTTATCTCAACCCGAACAGAACATATCAGAAGATCTTTCTTTCAAGGAGAACCAGCATGAAAAACGTAACCCGTAGGTCCTTTGTCTCCGCTGCCGCTGCCGGCATGACGGCGATGGGCCTCCTGAGCAGCTCTGCACCCGCTGCGGAGTCACAACTTGTGTGGACTAGCGCGGACTGGAAGATCGCAGAGTTCAATCGGCTGGTCAACGATTCTGCCCGGATCAAACAGGTCTATGATGTAGTTCAGATTGGGGACGGCAAGTTCCTCAACAACGTCAAAAACTCTCTGAACGGCCTGCATTTTGGCTTCGGTGTTGCCAAAGGGCAGATCAAGGTCGCCGTGGCCATGCATGGGCCCGCGAACATGCTCAACTTCGACGACTACGTATGGAAGAAGTATCCAATCGGAGAATGGCTCGGTGTCACGGATCCGGCGACCGGCCAACCGGCGGCAAGGAATATTTACTACCCCGCGACAACCCTCCCATTAGACCCGACCCCATCCAACGATCCTGACAATGAGCACTCCATCTACCAGCAGAAGAGCATGCAGAGTCTGCATAGGCGTGGCGTGCAATTTCTGAGCTGTCACACGGCCACCGAGGAACAGGCGCGCGCGCTGGTGCAGAAATACAAACTCTCCCAATCGCCAGAAGAGATTGTGAAAGACATGCTGGCGCACACCGTTCCCGGCACCATGGTGGTTGCTTCCATGGTTGCGGCAATCGCCCTTCTGCAGGCGGAAGGTCATTACACCTATATCACCGTCTAATTTTTCAGGAGAGGCAATCGAAATGTCACTGTCTACAAAGTTTGTTTCCGCTTTTTGGGCGATCTCCTTGGCGCCGTTGGCTCTCTCCCAGGCAAACCCTCCCTGGAGCAAGGGAGCCAACGACCCGGCAGCGCAAAAAGGATACGTCTTTCACGTGCAGGATGTGGACAACATTCCGGATCTGCACGGCAATCCCTGTAACGCGAAGCTGGTGATCCTTATCGGCGGCAATCAGTTCTTTGTCCTCCCTGAACTGGTAGCGGCTTTTACAAAGCAGCACCCCGAGGTTGCCGGGCACATCTTCTACGAGACGCTTCCACCAGGAATTCTGCGCAGGCAGATCGCGGCCGACGGGACGCTCACGCTCGGCAATCTCACCCTCCAGATCAAGCCGGATATCTATGAGGCTGGAAAACGCGTTGTCCATCAGATGGAGCACAACGGAGAATTGAGCGGCGTGGTGGAGTACGCAACCAACAATCTCGAAATCATGGTTCCCTCGGGAAACCCACAGCACATCGCATCGCTCAACGATCTGGCGCATCCGGGGCTTCGTCTCTCGATGCCAAATCCGGAGTGGGAGGGCGTCGCAAACCAGATCGCCGCCTCCTTGCGCAAGGCTGGAGGGGAACCGCTCTATGAGGCCGTCTATCAGGAAAAAGTGGAAAATGGACAGACGACCCTCACCGAGATTCACCACCGCCAGACTCCCATGCGAATCATGAAAAAGCGGGCTGATGCAGGCGTGACCTGGGCCTCCGAGGTTCGTTTTGAAGAGAGAATTGGAAATCCGATCGAAGGGATTAAGATCCCCGACGCTGAGAACGTGACCGCAGTCTATGCCGGCGGCCTGTTGCGAAACGCTCCGCACCCCGCCATTGCCGCGCAATGGCTTGCCTTTCTCAAGAGTACGGAGGCACAAAGCATCTATCACCAGTATGGATTCCGTTCATTGCCGGCAGCCTCACACTAGGAGAATGCAATGCAGGTAGCGCGACCGAATCGAATGCGAATGGCTATTCTTCCGATCATGGCGCTGGAGTTCAGCCTTTTTGCGCTCGCTTGCTCAAACTCCGCCAGCCCAGCCGTCCGGGCAGCCTCAGCCGGCGTATCCGGCGGCATATCCCCCTCCCAGAAGAAAGGGTTGATCCATCAAGGAAAGCTGCTCTTTGATCAAACGCCGAAGGAGGCCCCGGATTATGTGGGTAACAAGCTTTCCTGCAGCGACTGTCACTTGAGAAGCGGGACGGAGGCGCATGCCGCTCCAATGACCGACCTTGCCGGAGCGTTTCCGCAGTTCAGCAAGCGCGCCGGGCACATCATCTCGCTTCAGGACAGAATTCAGGAGTGCTTTGTGCGCAGTGAAGCCGGCCACCCACTGCCCGCCAATGGCCCGCAGATGACGGCCATGGTGGCCTACATCGATTCGCTGTCGAAGGATCCGTCCAAGAGCAAATCGTATCCCGGGCGTGGACTCATCAAACTCCCCACTCTCATCGGCAACCCTACTCGAGGAAAGGCGGTATATGTCTCTCAATGCGCTGCCTGTCACGGCATGGATGGGGGTGGAGATCCACCCATTCTTCCAGCCCTCTGGGGAAGGGATTCTTATAACGATGGAGCAGGCATGAACAAGCCCGCCAAGATGGCCGCCTTCGTCTTGTACACCATGCCGGAGAATCATCCCGGACTGCTCACAGCGCAACAAGCCTATGACGTCTCCGCCTATGTTCATACCATGCCACGGCCGAAGTTTAACCAAGCTTATGCACGCTACTAGAGCCGTTTGGCCGTTGCCTTTCCGGCTCCCGCTCGCGGCAGAGCTTTCCTTGCCGGCCCGGCGTGTCGACAGATTGCGGGATGAAAGATTTGAAAGCGCCAGGCAGAGCCTGCTGTACACTGGCAGCGCTTCGCCATCTTCTATGGTTCTGTGGGGTAATGCGCTATGGCTCAAGGTCTTTTCTTCTCGCGTGTGTTGTGCTCTTCATGGCTGTGTCTTGCGACGATTGGATATTCACAATCGATGCCGATCCGGATTACGGCCGATCTCACCGACGCCCCGCGCAAGCTCTTCCACGCCGAAATAGATCTGCCGGTCAAGCCTGGTCCTTTGGCCCTCACAGAGGCGGCTTGGATCCCCGGCAATCACTCCCAGCGGTTTGTCGAAAGTGACATCACCGGCATTGTGTTTACTGCGAACG